>CAINUH010000403.1 GCA_903853735.1 uncultured Desulfomonile sp.
CGTGAACACCAACTTTGAAATCAGCTCACATAATGAGAAATCCGAGACACCGTTTCGGATTTT
Organism: uncultured Desulfomonile sp.; assembly: GCA_903853735.1. The sequence goes on from CAINUH010000403.1 coordinate 64, forward strand.
GCCGGTACTGTCTGCGCCTCTTCCAGGATTCGGCAGACAGTGTCTGCCGAATTGATGAACGCCGTTTTTACGAGATCGAATCGGAGTTAGGAGTTGGTTAATGATTGTCCGCAAGAAATCAAATGCAAAGAAAACTGCAGGAAATGATTTTCCCACTCCTGGGAACGCCGAGCCCCAGCTCGGCTTTAAAAGTAAAAGAGAAGATGCCAAATCCAAAGATGCCGAGCAGACGCTCAGCGTTCCCAGGCTCGACGCCGGAGAAAAAGAAGAATTTCCTATCCTAGAGACGAAAGTGACCCGGCATCTGGAAAGGATGGGGTTCAGATGAATGCAAGGTTGAAATATGAACAGAAAGGGGGAATATGAAAGCCGCAGAACTTTCTCGTGATTCCAGTTACCAGCAATTGCTGGGGCGCATTTCCGAGGTCTATACCACTGGTCAGGCGCGAGCTCTCCAAGCCGTCAATGTCTACATCACAGAGACTTACTGGCAGATCGGGCGCGACATCGTGGAGTTTGAGCAAGGTGGCAAAATCCGGGCCGAGTATGGAAAATCATTGCTGACGAATCTGAGCCGCGACCTTTCCCTGCGTCACGGCAAGGGATTCAGCCGCAGCAATGTCATCTACATGCGCCTGCTCTACATACATTACCCAAAAGGTCAGAAGCCTTCTGACTTATTGAGTTGGTCTCACCATGTGGAACTTCTCCGCATCGAAGACCCACTGGAGCGTAGCTTTTACGAAAAACAGGCCATCCGCGAAAAATGGTCTATCCCCGAACTGAAGCGGCAGAAAAAATCTTCCCTTTTTCTGCGCATAGCTGCGGGCAAGGACAAGAAAGCCATCCTGCAACTCTCCAGACAGGGACAGATCATTGAGCGCCCCGCCGATATTGTCCGCGATCCGTTCGTCTTCGAATTCCTGAAGATACCGGAGCCCCATGCCGTCTCGGAAACTGATCTCGAAAGCCGCCTCTGCGACCACCTCCAGCCCTTTCTCCTCGAACTTGGCAAAGGCTTCACCTTTGTCGGCAGGCAATACCGCATCACCATCAACAACACTCACTACCGTGTTGATCTCGTATTCTACCACCGCATCCTCCGTTGCTTCGTCCTGATCGACTTGAAGATCAACGAGGTCGAACATCACGATATCGGCCAGATGAACCTCTACCTCGGCTATTTTGCCGCTGAGGAGAACACCGCAGACGATAACCCGCCTATCGGCATAATTCTCACGCGGCACAAGGACGAATTGCTCGTCGAATACGCCACCTATAAGATGAACAGCCAACTCTTTGTGCAGAAATACCAGCTATACCTTCCAGACCGCGAAGAACTTCGCCGCGAACTCGAATGCGCCCTGCAAGAAGCCGCCGAAGGGGATGAAGCAACATGAAAACAGTGGAATCCGGACCAGCTATGATTCGACCGACAATGTCGGACAAATCCCTGTTCAAGTCCGTCAGCAAACTTGTCGAAAGTATCAGCGCCCTGAATCGGCAGGCCGTGCGGGAATACACACCGCTCGTGGAAGACATTA
>CAINUH010000404.1 GCA_903853735.1 uncultured Desulfomonile sp.
CATTTACCGTAATTCCTTCTTCAACCACACATTCAACGGAACGATCCGGTTCGTTGTTTTTGAGCGAATCAATGATTTTTGTTACGATACCACTTAGGTATACCGGTTCTTGGCGCATCTCCGTCCTGGTAAGTCGGGACAGCTTCAGCAGATCGTCAATCAGGCGGCCCATGTGCTGTGCGGCGGCCCTCACTCTCGTCAGGTAATCCCGGCCTGTTTCATCAACCTTCTCGTAGTAGTCTTCCAGGAGCGCCTGGCTAAAACCGTCAATCCCACGCAACGGCGCGCGTAGGTCATGGGACACCGAATAACTGAATGCCTCAAGCTCTTTGTTCGTACGCTCGATCTCGGCGCTACTTTCCTTAAGCGATTCAAGCATAGAGTTGAATGTCGCTGCGAGAGCGCCGATTTCGTCTGAGGCCTTCACCTGCGCTCTGACTTCAAGATTGCCGGCCTCTACCTCACGCGCGGAGCGACTCAATGCATTTATCGGTCCTGATATCCTGTTTGCCACAAGGACTACGAGCAAGATTGCGATCAGCAGCCCCAAGAAACCTACAAGACAAGTATACAATACTCCTTGCCACAGTGGAGCGAACACCTCAGCTTCGTCACGTTTTACTACCAATCCCCAGCTTTGGTCGGACCCTACCGTGAGGCCCCGATAAGCTGACAGTACTCGTACGCCACGGTAGTCATCGGCGATGATTACCCCTTCCTGTCCACGAGCGGCCATCAGTGCCGGTAACGCTCTAATCTTGTACTCCAAAGGCCTTGGAATTGTTCCGTCCGGTAACGGGAACTTAAGTGACATGAGGATCGTTGAATCCCGGTTGACCAGCACTATGTCGCCTGTTGCGCCCATACCTGTGCCCGTGTAGAGCAGGGGCTTGAGGTAAGCGTCGGTGTCGATGAAGAACATCGCGACGCCCAATGGGGTGTCTGTCGCCGTGTCTTTGAGGGCTGGGCGAAAGATGGCCCGAGAGACGACAAGGTGAGGGCGTGTTGTAGTAGGGTCCCACTGAATATCAACTACCACTTCTCGTGTCGATTTTAAGACCTTGTCGAAAGATGGGATACCCGACACATTGAGCCCCAGATTTTTTTCATCATTGGAAGCAACGATCATCCCTGTTGTCGCATCAGCTATCTGTATTTTTTGATATGCCTTGTAAACAGCAATAATCTGGTCGATACGTTGAACAAGAAGTTCATAGCTGGTGGCTTCGGTTAATTGTCTCCAAAATTCGTCGTATGTTTTCCCATCAGGAGAGCCCCGTTGAATCAGAGTCAAAATGTCATTCAATGAAGTTGAAATGTTAATAGATTCCGAAAATAGCGTGACATCATCCTTGCGCTCTCCCAACCAAAGTTCGAAGCGTTCTTTCTTCAAATCCGCAACGAGACCGAGGGTATTCAAGACCACGGACTTTTCGTAGCCAAGAGTGCCGGTGTATCCTGTGAAGGGGATACCGAACGTTGATACGACAATCACTAGCGCCATGATCCCAAGGATTACCGCGCCGAACTCGACAACCAGCTTAGACCGCAGGCTGAGTCCTCTGAATTCCAACCTCCTTCCGGACTCTGAAGTCTGACGACGGCGCATTGTGGCTCCTTTGCTTCAAGGCTGAATTGAGTAAGCCGACATTTCTTCGGATAGGTAAGTTCTCCTGTTATTTCAATCGCTGTTGCTGTATGGACAAGCTCCGGCTTCCTCAAACATATTAGAGCCCTCACATCACGCAGCGGTCCCTAGCAATCGATCCAGTTCGGCCTTGAGGATGTCCATATCGTAGGGCTTGTGTAAAATACCAGCGGGCAGCGGACCGGGAAATCTTTCAATAACTACATCTTCAGTGTAACCGCTGCTGAGGATGACTTTTACATCGGGCTTGATCCGTATGAGTTCCCCGAAAGCTTCAACTCCATCCATTTTGGGCATTTTGAAGTCAAGCATGACCAGATCAATTTCATTCAGGCGCTCTCGGAAAACACCGACACCTTCGGCGCCATCAGCGGCGGTGATTGTATCGTAGCCCAAGAGTTCCAGACGTTTAACAACAAGAGCGCGAACCCATGGCTCATCCTCGACTACGAGAACAGTTTTTGGTCCGGTAGTACTGTCTGACGCCGGCTCTTTAGGCTCAGCTACGTCCATGTCCTGAACGGACGCCGCCCGACCCTGTTCCGTAGCTGGAAACAGCACACGTATTGTTGTTCCCTTCCCAGCCTGGCTATCCACCATTATGGCCCCACGATGACTCTTTACCGTCCCCATTACTTCGGCCATGCCAAGGCCACGACCCCAAAACTTTGTTGTGAAGAAAGGATCAAAGAGCCGATGCAGAGTCTCAGGGCCCATGCCGCAACCAGTGTCTGTAACCTCCAGAAAGACGAACCGACCTGGCGCAGGCTTATCTTGAAGTCGGCTGCGGCCCAGATAAGCCGCATCGCAATCCATGACGCCGGTTCTAAGCGTCACCTCGCCGTCCTTATCCGCAATCGCCTCGGAGGCGTTGACCACAATATTCATAACCAAACGTTGTATTTGATCCGTATCTCCCTTAATGGGTGGAAGATCCTCGTTGATCTCGAAATTGACAGTCGCAGTTTTTGGGATAAACGATTTGAGCAGGTCCTCGTTTTTGTTCAACAACTCTTTGATGTCCACATCTACAGGGAAGCCCAAAGTATTGCCAGTGTAGATCTGCATCTGGCGAGAGAGTTCCGCTGATCGTTTGGCCGTCTCGACAGCGATATTAATGCTGTATCGCGTAACAGTATCGAGAGTCTGATCCATAAGAGCTAACTCAAGGTTGCCCAAGATTACCGCTAACTGGTTATTGAAATCGTGTGCGATGCCCCCGGCCATTACAGCAAGACTCTCGAGTTTCTGAGCTTGGAGTAGTTTATGCTGCATCTCCAGCCTCTCTTCCTCCCATCGCTTGCGCTCGGTGATGTCTATGAGCGTTCCCCGGGCTCCCTCAAAGGTATTCTCCTTCATAATAGGTTTTGTGTATGTCCGGACATATCGGACTTCGCCCAATTTCCCCATGAGGCGATATTCCAATGGATATTCGATCCCTTTAGTGAGTTCAGAAAATCTTTTCATCAAAAGACCGCTGTCTTCCGGATGAACAAATTCCAGGAACGTCTTCCCAATGAGGTCTTCTGCTTCGTATCCAAGCACATTCCGGACAACCGGACTCATATAGGTCAGCATCCCCCGTCCGTCGATCTCAAAGATGACGTCGCTGATGGTTTCCACCAGACTTCGATACTTCTCCTTACTCGCCAGCAGCGCCTCTTCTATCCGTTTGCGCTCGGTTATGTCCCTATTGCTACTTCGGCGTCCCAACCACAAGCCATCCTTGCTATAAACCGCTTGACCTCTGTGCCCAATCCA
>CAINUH010000405.1 GCA_903853735.1 uncultured Desulfomonile sp.
AGAACGTTCAGATCGTTAATGATATCTTTCGTATCATGCATACGATCAAGGGTTCCTCGGGTGTTGTCAACGCCAAGCCGATCAGTGAGGTCGCCCATAAGATGGAGAATATTCTCCAGTTTTTTCGTTCCCAGGAAAAACCTTTGCCGAACGACATGATCGCGGTGTTGTTCAAAGGGGTGGATGCGATCAAGGCAATGCTCGATTCGTTGAAAAAAATCCGGAAGATCGATTTCAATATCGTTCCGATCTGCAAGGAGCTGGATAAAAGTTCTATTAAAATCGTGCTGGAAATGAAGGTGAATGCTCCCAGGCCTGCCGGTAAAACAGCGGAACATCCCAAGGTCCAGGTACTTAACATTGACTGGACGACGCTGAATCCTGTTCAGAAAGCGCAGGTCAAGGCTGAAGTGGATCTGGGAAATGATGTCTTCGTCGTTGAAGGGGTTATATCCTTCAAGGAAACGCTCAAGTCCATGCGCCAGACGATGGTCACCGAGCGCTTGTCGAAGAACGGTCGCGTTGTGGCATCTTTCCCGTTGGCGGATGTCCTGGATAACATCAAGATCGATGCGGAGGTCTGCGTTCTGTTCTGTTCTAATGTCAATGAGAACAATATTCGTGAGATTCTGGCCATGGATGGGTTGGCCGTCAAGACAGTCGAGAAGGCTGATCCGGAATTCATTCATACGCTAATAGGAGATAAGGCCATGGAAAAGGAATTCATCCCGGAGGTCCGCGAATCTCAGGAAACGAGGAAAGATGCGGCGGTCGCGGTGGCTGTGAAAGAAGATGTTTCCCAGGCCAAGGGATCAGCGTCCGCTGGCGCTCCGATCGAGATCTCGACGGTCAAGATCGACGCACGCAAGCTGGACAAGCTGATGAATCTTTCGGGAGAATTGGTGATCATCCGCTCGCAATATGCGCGCCTGTCCGGGCTTTTCAACAATGACCTGGTTCGCCAGAAGGATGTTGTGCGGCTCGCCGAACGTTCTCTGGTTCTTTTGGCCGATCTGGAAAAGGAAATGGCCGTGAGTTTTTCTGCTGGTGCAAAAGACCCGGCTCGTGTGCAGAAAATGGTTAGTGAACTGAAGACGAGCATGCAGGTGCTTACCGCCAGTGTCAATCATGAGGAGATCATTGATAATATTCACGCTTTGTCTGAAACGACAAGTTCACTGGAAAAGACCGCGTCCGACTTGCAGACCGGCGTCATGCAGACCCGGATGATCCCGGTAGAAGGTGTTTTTACGCGTTTTAAAAGGATCGTTCGTGACATTTCCAAGGATCTGAATAAGGAGGTGGTTCTCAAGATCGAAGGGGCCGAGACCGAACTGGACAAGAAGATCGTGGATGGGTTGGGTGATCCCTTGACGCACATGATCCGTAATGCTGTAGATCACGGCCTTGAGGAACGTGAAGAACGCGAGACGCATGGCAAGACTGCTGCGGGAACCATCCTGCTAAAAGCTTCCCATAAAGGGAATAGCATGTGCATCGAGATCGGTGATGACGGCAGAGGCATGGATCCGGAAAAGATCGCGGCCCATGCGGTGAAGAAGGGGATTATAACGGAGGAACAGTCCGCGAAGATGTCCGAGAAGGAGAAATTGAACATGATTTTTCTTCCCGGTTTCAGCACGGCGCAGAAGGTCACGGGTCTTTCCGGAAGAGGGGTCGGTATGGACGTCGTGCGGAGCATGATCGCTTCTTTTAACGGAGTCGTCGACATCGACACCAAGATTGGTGTGGGGTCATCGTTTGTACTGAAGATTCCGCTCACCCTTGCGATCATCCAGGCGCTTCTGGTCATCATTGGCGGAGAGGTTTACGCTTTCCCGCTGGATGCCGTGACCGAGATCATCAAAGTTCCGGCCAAGGACATCTATTTTATCGACGGGAATGCGACGGTGAAGTTGCGTGAACATGCCCTGAGTCTGATTGAGCTGGAAAAGGTCATCAAGGCCAAGGCCAACAAAACATCTGAAGATGGCCATAAACGGGTTGTCATTATCACCGATGGGGAGAACAGGCTGGGCGTTCAGGTTGACGCGCTACTGGGAAAAGATGAAATCGTCATCAAGTCGTTCACCAAGCACTTTTCCAGGGTCAAGGGTGTCATTGGAGCTTCGATCCTGGCTGATGGCAATGTGGCTCTTATCCTGGATCCGGCAACGATTATCAAGGAATCGAGGTAAGAAGTATGGATGTGGTTAATGAAATTTCCATCGGCATGGCGGATCTCAAGGTTGGCAAGGCTCCGAATGTTCTTTCGACCATCTTGGGTTCCTGCATAGGTCTTTGTCTTTACTCTCCGCGGCACCAGGTCGGTGGACTGTTACATTTGATGATGCCGTTTGCGGGTGAAGCGGTTGATCGACCAAATTTCAAGAAAGCCAAATATGCTGATACAGGAGTCCCGGAGCTTGTTCATGTTCTGACGAATACTTACGGCGTTTCGACGTCAGAGATCGTTGCGAAGATGTTCGGAGGAGCAAAGGTTCTCCAGAATGTCGAGCGGAATATTGGCGGTGAGAATGCGGAGGTCGTCAGGTCGCTGCTTCGCGGGCACGGCATCTCCCTTAGGGCGGTCAAGGTTGGGGGAGAGAGGGGATATCGGATCAAGTTTCACCTTGATACCGGAAAAATTTCGTGTCAAATATTTGGCAGTGAGCCGGAGGAGTTTTAGCCATGGAAGCCCAGAAAGTTCATCGCGCGTTACAACTGGTTGCGAATTTGAGCATTGACAAGGCCTCGCAGGTCCTTTCCAAGATGATCAAGGCCGGAGCCAAGATCGAACTTGAGAAAGTCTATGTTGCCGACATTTCAAAGGCGACCGAGGAGCTCATGGTAACGGATGATTTTGATGTTGTTGGTGCTTATGTTGATCTTGTGGGGGACATGCCGTTTAAATTTCTGTTTTATGTGGCCGCGACGGATTGTCTTGCTTTAACAGACCTTATCCTGCACCGCGAACTCGGTGCGACGAAGAAATTCGATCTGTACGTAACTGGTACGGTTCAGGAATTGGGCAACGTCCTGGCCAGTGCGGTGACCAACGTTTTTGCATCGGATTTCCAGATTCAGATGAAACCGACGCCTCCCCAGGTTGTTCACGATTATGCCAGCGCGGTCTTTGGTGAATACATCATGGATGCGGCTATTGACCAGAACGAGATCCTTATGATTGAGAGCATGTTCAAGATCGTGCGCATGAACATCAAGTGCCGCATGTTCCTGCTTCCGAAAGGCGACACGCAAAGAACGCTTTCCGGCATTGTCGGTACGGTATAACAAGGAGAGTGCCATGGCTAAAAGGATCATGACTGTTGACGATGCGTCTATCATCCGTTTGATGATCAAGGACATCTTGGTTGAATGCGGCGGATATGAGGTGATCGCTGAATGTTCCAGCGGGCGCGAAGCCATCGAGAAATATAAAGAGTTGAGGCCTGATCTGGTGACCATGGATATCATCATGCCCGAAATGGATGGTATTCAGGCACTGGAGGGGATCCTCAAATTCGATCCTGATGCCAAGGTTGTCATGGTGACCGCGATTGATCAGAGAGAATCCCTGATGAAGGCCATCCGTCTTGGGGCCACCGATTACATCGTAAAACCTTTTGAGGCCGACCGGGTCATGTCCGCTGTGCAGAAGGCTCTCGGTGGCTCTTGATACGGGTAGGTAGATCCCAGGAGGATATTATTATGCCAGAATTAAGATGGGAGTTTGTCCGTGTGTTGGTCGTTGACGATGATCCCGTGGCCAGCCATCTTGCAGTGGAATGTTTAAAGAAACTCGGTTGCCAGGTCATGCGATGCGCGAATGGGCGTGATGCGGTTGAGGTGCTCAGGGTTTACAATTTTGATGTTTGTCTTATGGACATCATGATGCCGGGCATGAATGGCATTGAGGCCGTCCAGATCATTCGCGATGATATTTCCCGTATCCTTCCGATCATCGCCGTCACATCGTCCAACATGAAAGCCACCAGAGAAATGTGTGTCGACGTCGGCATGAACGATTTCGTCGTCAAGCCCGTGACACTGGATATCCTTAAGGCTGTGATCGTCCGTTACGCTCTCAGACAACCGTAGAATTTTTGGACAATAATTCGCGGGTATTCCAGAATAAAAATATTGCCGTTTCACCGGGGGCAGTCTTTTCAAGCACGCCAAGTCGTGTGGCAAATCCGACGAGGATTTGCCAGCTTTGCGAGGTAATCCTGGACTTTTGCCTGTCCTGGGCTGACGCACCCGACAGACCAGGGCACGCACTTTTTAGTGCACAGTATTCTCGACG
>CAINUH010000406.1 GCA_903853735.1 uncultured Desulfomonile sp.
AAGGCGAATGAAAGCCTCACCACCCAGGACGTCAAGACGCTACAGGAGCAAACGTTTTACGGCAAGGAGAAGAAGTCGCTTGCCTACGTGATCGCGATCATGAACATGATCCTGCACGGGATCGAGGCGCCGAATATCCTGCACACGAACACGGTCACAGAGAACCTTGCTGATATTCAACAGAAGGACCGTTTCGATGTGATCCTCGCCAATCCTCCCTTTGGGGGTAAAGAACGCAAGGAGGTCCAGCAGAATTTTCCAATCCGCACCGGCGAGACCGCCTTTTTGTTCCTTCAGCACTTCATCAAAATGCTCAAGGCTGGTGGGAGAGCGGGCGTGGTCATCAAGAACACCTTCCTCTCTAACACCGACAACGCTTCGGTAAGTCTGCGCAAACTGCTCCTCGAAAGTTGCAACCTCTATACCGTGCTCGATTGCCCCGGAGGCACGTTCCAGGGGGCAGGCGTGAAAACCGTTGTGCTCTTCTTTGAGAAGGGTTCGCCGACACGCAAAGTCTGGTTCTACCAGCTCGACCCCGGTCGTAACCTAGGCAAAACCAACCCGCTCAACGACGACGACCTCAAGGAATTCATCGAACTTCAGAAGACATTCGCCAACTCTCCTAAGAGTTGGAGTGTGGAAGCAACGAGTATCGACCCGGCGACATTTGATCTTTCAGTGAAAAATCCGAACGGCGGCGAGGAGGTGGCGCATCGCAGCCCACTGGAGATCATGGACGAGATCGCCGCGCTTGACGCTGAAAGCGCCGAGGTTCTGATGAACATTCGGAGACTGATGTGAAAGGAGGGTGGCAAAGCAAAAAGATAGGAGATGTGTGCGAGGTCATTGCGGGCCAGTCCCCGGAAGGGAAGTTCTACAACTTAGACGGAAACGGGGTGCCCTTTTACCAAGGAAAAAAGGAATTCGGCGAGCAGTTCATAGGAGACCCAACGACATGGACAACTCAATCCACCAAGATTGCACGAGACGGCGACATCCTAATTTCGGTGCGAGCGCCCGTTGGTCCAGTGAACTTTGCGACTAGTCAAATCTGCATCGGACGAGGATTGGCTGCAATACGGAGCGCCCCTGAACTAGACCGCTACTTTCTGTTTTATCAATTGCTTTATTTGCAGCCAGATATAGCTGGTAGAGAAGGAGCCGTCTTCGCTTCAATTAACAAATCGGAAATTGAGTCCCTGCCCATATCCCTGGCACCGCTCCCCGAACAACACCGGATCGTCGGCATCCTCGACAAAGCGTTTGACGGCGTCGCCACCGCCAAAGCGAACGCCGAAAAGAACCTCCAAAATGCCCGCGCCATCTTTGAAAGCCACCTGCAAGCCGTCTTTACCCAGCGTGGCGAGGGGTGGGTGGAGAGAAAGCTGGGCGAGGTTTGCGAATTTATAGGAGGCTCACCAGCCACCAAAGTCCGTCTTCTCGAAAAGTGCTTCAGCAGACCGAATTCGGCTCATTCAAATTCGTGACTACAAGACAGACAAACACATGGTCTTCATTCCACGCTCAAAGGCGAAACGCTTTTGTAATGCGGATGATGTGATGATTGGGCGCTATGGTCCACCGATATTCCAAATTCTGCGGGGCCTTGAGGGCGCATATAATGTTGCTTTGATGAAGGCCGTGCCGGATGAGAGCATCATCCTGCACAACTTTCTCTTTTATTTCCTCAAGCACTCCGCTATCCAACAATACGTAATCTTTCATTCAGAAAGAGCAGCGGGTCAGAGCGGGCTAAATAAGGACACCCTCGAGCCTTATCCTATCATCGTCCCATCGTTTAAAGAACAGACTCGCACCGTTTACACAATCTCAGAGATTGAAAGAGAAACCCAGCGACTCGAATCCCTCTATCAGCAAAAGCTCGCCGTTCTGGAAGAACTCAAAAAGGCTCTATTGCACCAAGCCTTCAGCGGCCAGCTTTAGGAACGTGCTATGAACGAAGCCGAAACCCGAGCCGAACATATCGACCCTGCACTGAAGGCGGCGGGCTGGGGTGTCGTCGAGGGGAGCCGCATCCGTCGCGAGGTTATTACACTCGGCCGAATAATGGGCGCCGGGAAGCGTGGCGAGCCGGAGGTTGCCGATTATGTGCTGATGTACCGCAACCACAAACTGGCAGTTATTGAGGCAAAGGCATGGGAGAAACCCTACACCGAAGGAGTGGCGCAGGCCAAGGCTTATGCCCAGAAACTGGATGTACGTTTTATCTATTCGACAAACGGGCAAAAGATTTAT
>CAINUH010000407.1 GCA_903853735.1 uncultured Desulfomonile sp.
CAGAAAAATGGGTGATCGAATCCCTGGCTGCGCACTTCCTCCCGTGCCAGCCTCAATGATTCCAGCTTGTCCTTGCCTTCCTTCATATTTCTGAAAAAATTGTCCACCAGGATCACCGAAGTTTTCTCGGACACGCTCCACAAGCTCATGAGCACTGATTTTGCGCCGGCATACTGGAAGGCTCGCCCCATCCCCATGGTGCCCTCCCCGGAGACTTGTTTACCCAGTCCTGTCTGGCACGCGGTAAGAGCCACCGTGTCGCAATTCAGTTTCAATCCTAAAATCTCACTCATCCTGAGAAACCCATCCGTACCCGTGGGCACGAGCGTCAGAACCAGGACAGGCTCCATGAAGTGAGGATTGTCGTTGCTGAAAAATCCGTGGGTCCCGAAGACGATGTTTCCATAGTTCTGGAGTTCCGGACCGATGTCTGCAACGAATGTCTGCTTGCTGGCTTTTAGACCTTTATAAATGTCGGACCGGCCTTCGAAGGTTTCTTCAAGACTGTCCGCAAGCTCACCGGTTTGAGCCAGCCTGTTCAAGTTGAATGTTCCGCCGCTGGATTCCGCCAAAGCATTCATCAGTGTAATGGCAAAATCCCGTTCGCCCTTGGCCACCATGATGGTTTTCATCGGTTCAGCCCTGGCGTCCTGAATCTGAAATACGGGATCAGCCATGACTAGGAGACGGTCCGACGGTTTCTCTTTTGCTCCCAGCGTCCTCACCAGGGTCAACGCAGTTATGGATTGGTAATAGGAGGGGGCATTTCTGCTGCTGAAGAATTCAACGCCCGATACCACGGGGATTTCATCGTTCTGGACAATCTTACCCGAACCATTGAGCGGCAAAGTCTCAAACGGAAGGACCCCAAGGCAGTCGTCCGGGACAATCACTATCGGCTTGCCTGTCGGCAGATCCGGGAGTATGTCCCCCAGGAGCACGTCCGCGAGTTTCTTGCCCGATTCAAAGTCAAAGGATTTCAATTTCTCCACGGGGTCGTCCTTGCCGGGAACGATGTCCAAAGGTTCCCGGAATTTCCTGACGAGCCCATCCAGGGTTTTCCTCGGGAAAGGCTTATACACTCCCTTGACCAGTATCTTACCGTGAATCAGGTAGATGAGTATGCCCGGGTCTGTCACGTCAAAGGCCAAGAGCCACTCATTATCTTCGAGGCCGCTCTGGGACAATGCCATTGGTTCGGGATGCTTGGTGGCCGCGAAAAGGGGGAATTTTACCCGCAGCTCGGCTAAATGTTGGTCTCTGAGGGCGGAGAGATCGGCAATTTCCTTCTCGAACGACTTGACCGCGTCCTGAGCGCCCTGCTCATGTGCCGTGTCCAGGCCTCTCAATAGGCCGGCCAGCTTGTCTTCAAAATACAGGTCTCGGTCCACCATATTCTTGGGCAAGCAAAAGGACACATTTTCGCAGCGCCGCGAGAGAGACTCGGAAAAACTCCTGGCCTTGGTGTATTCCGCCCATTTCAATGATTCATCGGTGTTCCCAAGGCGTAAGAGGATCCGAGCGAGCCCCTCGTACGGGGCGACATGTTTCACTCCCAGAATTTCTTCCCCTTCAAGAAAGGTCAACCGTGCCGTGGGATCGAGGGTGTTCCTTATGGCTTCCGCGTAGTCCACCGCCTTCTTGAACGCGTGTTGTGCTTCCTGCAACTTGCCTAGGTTTTCCAGCGCCAGGCCCAGGCCGACGGAGGCGAGAAAAGAAAATCGTCGATTATGGGATGTCTCGGCCAGCGCCGTCAACTTGTTGAACTGCTCAACAGCCTCCTTGGGATCAGTTTCCAGTTCATACCGTCCTTTGACGTAAGTCAGCAATAACAGGTCGTGCTTTTGGTCCGGCTTTATTTCCTTCTGTGCGGTTTCAATACATTCCTTCGCTTTCTTGTACGCAGTGGCCTGTTCTTTTTCCGGGTTCTCTGCCGCCTCGGATCGTTCCTGCACGTACCGGTCATGTTCCAGGTAGAACAGGCCGAATTTGCAGAGCAGTTCTGCCGCCGGCGCGCCGATCTGTTGCCGTATCTTTATGGCCGCGCGATAGTAGTTCTCCGCTTCGAACGGGTCGCCTTTTCTCGTGAGGATGTTGGCAATATCCACCAGGGTGTTGCTCTTGAAATTCAGGTCGCCTATTTCTTGCTGAGTATTTGCAGCCTTGACGTAACTTTCCAGGGCCTTGTCGAAGAGACCCTGGTATTCGTAGAGATTACCCAATCGTAAAACCGCGGTTGATTCCAGTCGGCGGTCCCCTATCTTTTCTGAAATCTCCACCGCTTTTTCCGAAGATGCCAGGGATTCC
>CAINUH010000408.1 GCA_903853735.1 uncultured Desulfomonile sp.
TGTAGAACCTTCTATCCTCCCAAGATGGTGTCGTAAACTACAGAGGTTCATTAAGATTCGGGGATTTTGGCCGTAGTCAGCTATAGCAAAGAGAAGCGGGGATGCCTCAAACTGAATGGCGTGTCTGTGTAGGGCACAAAACCAATCACAACGGAGGTCATCCCCATGAAGAAGCGTAGCTATCGTGCAGTGGAAGTCAAGTCAGTAGATTTCAGCAGGCTTGAAGAAGAGTTCAAAGGGCAACGGATGGTGTTCGGGATCGACATAGCGAAGGAGTTGCAGTTTGGGGCAATTATCAGCAACGAGGAGGAAACCCGGCTGATAGTGAAGTGGCGACATCCGGAAGAGACGGCGGAATGGGTAAAGAACCTGGTAGGCACCGGGGCGAGGGTCGAAGCGGTAATGGAGCCAAGCGGGACATACGGTGATGCGATCAGGCATGAGTTCAACGCAAACGGGGTGAAGGTATACAAGGTCAGTGCGAAGCGGAGCCATGATGCGGCGGAGGTGCTGGACGGGGTGCCGAGCTGGCACGATGCGAAGTCGGCGGTAATTGTGGGTAAGTTGCACATGGATGGGATCAGTACGGAATGGGTAGCGCGAACGGAGACAGACCGGGCGCTGGTAGCCACGACGAAAACGATGGCGATGTACGACGGGCAGGCGATGCAAAACCGGAACCGGCTTGAGGCGCAGTTGGCGCGGCACTGGCCGGAGCTTGGTGGGATCCTGGAGTTGGGCTCCGGGACGATGCTCGCGGTGTTGGGAGAGTTCGGCGGGCCAGGTGGTGTGGCAAGAGAGCCTGAAAGAGCGAAGGCTCTGATGATTCAGGAGGGCAGGCATTTTTTATCGGAAGAAAAGATGGACCTGACAGTGGCAAGCGCGAAGGCGACCGTAGGAGTGCCGGCGATAAGAGAGGAGGAGGAGGCTATCAGGGAACTTGCCCTGGACACCCGACGTGCGGAGCAGAAGGCCCGGGAGATACGCAGGAAGGTTGCGAAACTGGTTGAAGGAAATAAATCAGCCGAGGCGATGAGCCGTGCGACAGGGATAGTGACGGCGGCAGTGATAGTGGCCAGGGCTGGGGACCCTCTGGAGTTTGATAACGCCAGGGCGTTTCAAAAGTCAGTGGGGTTGAATTTGAAGGAGCGCAGTAGCGGGAAGCACAAGGGGGAGTTGAAGATAACGAAGCGAGGTTCCGGAGAAGTGCGGATGTACCTGTACATGGCGGCGTTGCGGTTGATACAGGACGATGAGGTGATAAAGGCATATTACTTGAAAAAGGTGGCGCGAGACGGTGGAAGGAAAAAGACAAAGGCGCTAGTGGCGGTGATGAGGAAACTTGTGCTTGGCTTGTGGCACGTGGCGAGAGGCAACGAGTTTGACGCCAGGAAACTTTTTGACACGAGTCGGCTTGAACTTGGGAAGGTAGCGTAGAAAAGATGATGAGAGAGAACAAGAAACGAACGCAATAAAATCAAGGAGGAAAAGTAGGAATAAGAGTCACCAGAAAGTCCGAGTGGGCGACCTTTGTCAACTCCCCTCTGGTCCGAGAAATCGAGACCCATTCGTAGTATCGAGGCGCCCAAGAGAAAGACGTTCCGGTCCAATGCCCGATGAAGCTGATACGGTGCCGCGCAAAAGCAGCGGACACCCAATGCTCGACAGGTCAGACAACCCGGAACGGCGACCTCCGTATTTGACGGTGACTGGTGCTGAGACGAAGGAAGTTGCCTACACGAAGACTGTACTTACTTACGAACTGGGCTCCCTCCACTACGCTTATAGAGCTCAGTGAATAAGAAACCAGACGTGTAGGCAAAGCGAAGCAAACAAGGCATCCCATGATGAGCAAAAGAGTACTTGACTGTTGTATGACAGGGGAGGAGCGCAGGAGCAGAGCGACAAGCCCTCCCGTGTGCGAATCTATTATTCGAGAAAAGGGTGTTACTTTTGTGACATTGAA
>CAINUH010000409.1 GCA_903853735.1 uncultured Desulfomonile sp.
GGTCTCGAAACACCCCTTGACAAATGTGGTGAGCATCCTGGATGGTAAAATGGAGAGTTTTTTTTACCAGGCAAGCTCAAAAGGATGCAAAGAAGCTTGATCGGGCAGGGTTGCGACCAAGGGCCGAAGAGCTTATTGACATCATTACGCACAACCCATTTCAGGTTCCGCCCCCCTATGAAAAACTGGTGGGGGATCTTTCAGGGGCCTATTCCCGTCGCATTACGATCCAGCATCGGCTCGTTTACCAGATTCTTGAGGATGCGCAAGTCGTCAAAGTAATGAGAATGTGGACTCACTATGAATAATTTTTTCGAGACGTGGTCCTCGAGTCCGGAACTCCGGTATGGAAGAATGGCTACGATTTGTGTCCTGACCCTATTTGGAAACGAACATACGGGGAATGATTTTCACGGAGACCAAGCTGCAGGGAGCCTACATCATTGAATTAGACCCCATTGTCAGTGAATGGAGCTTTTGGTCAGGACCTTTGGCGCCAATGAGTGCTGAATGAGGAGTGTTTATCGATTAGTGGTGAATGCGGAAGGGAAAATAGGCGATATAAGCAGACCAGAATACGCTGTCGGTCAAGTTGTAGGGGAGACGCACGCGTCGCATCGTCGGCCGGGAAACTATCATGGAAATCCTACGTTGTAGAAACATTTTAGATTTTATGGCTTCTGGAGATGCAAAGGCTAGGAAGCTTTCCCCAGCTTGGCTTGAAGACACGGAGGAAGCCGAATGGCGTGGCACGATGGACGTTAGGACAAGACACCCGAGAGCCGACTTCCTGCCGGGCAACAGAGTGATCTTCAACCTTGGCGGCAACGATTACCGTCTCGTGACCGAGATCGACTCCGAGCGGCAGGTTGTCATATTACGGTGGGCGGGCTATCATAAGGATTACAACAAAATAGATGCGAGGACTGCGTAGCTGCAGCGTAAAAGAGGCAGTGTCATGGAGATCAAACCAATTCGAACAGACGAAGAATACGAAGCGGCCATGCGACGAGTCGATGAACTCTGGGGGATACCAGCAGACGGCTCTCCAGAAGCTGAGGAGTTGGACATATTGCTGGCATTGACGGGAACTCATGAGAAGAAATACCACCGATACCCGCCCCCAAGTGCGTCTGATCTGTATGAATATCACCTGGATCGCTTAGGCTTCAGCAGCGAACAGATCACCAGTCTCCTGGAAAACAGAAAAAAGCTGTCGAAGATCATCGTTGAGGCAATCGGTCTGCCTGCCGATCAAATCCAGAAGATGGGTGATGTCCCTCTCAAGGTCTTTACAGCGGGATGATCCTTACAGACCCGTCATTCCGTTGAAAAACGAAATCCAGAAAAGAATCCTGTATCCCGGATCGGGGTCCGGGATGACGAGGATGCCAATGCCCCCTCACCTGGCGTATCCAGCGGGGCGCCTTGACGTGCAACCCTAAACTGGTTATGATTATTACGTATGTAGGAATACGTTTCTAAGTTTAAGAGCCGTGACATGATCAATACCCTCAGAATTTATAATGAACTCAAAGAGACCATGGATCCGGTTGCAGCGGAAAAAATCGCGGATGCCGTCGGCTTGATCTATGAGGAACTAAGATATTCGGTTACCAAGACCGAGTTTAATGAACTAAAAGACGTAGTCAGCGAACTGGCCGAGGCCCAGAAGCGTACGGAAATACGCCTTGAAGAGCTGGCCGAGGCGCAAAAACGTACTGAAATCCGTGTGGAGCAACTGGCACAGGCACAGGCAAGAACGGAAATACGCCTTGAAGAGCTGGCCGAGGCCCAGCTACGCACCGAACAGCGTCTTGAGCAGCTTGCAATCGGCCTGTCGAGACTGGAAAAAAAGGTTGAAGATCTCGTAGGAGAGATGAGAGTTTTCAAGAAGGAACTAGGTGGATTGGCGCACACGGTCGGTTACAGGCTGGAAGACGAAGCCATGAAGTCGCTGCCGGTTCTCGTGAAGAGGGACCTCTCCATTGAGACGCAGGGCTCACTGATCAGAGATTATCTGGAAATTGGGCCAAGAAAGTATGTGGAACTCAACATTTGGGGTCGCGGACTTCAAGACGGTAAACCAGTTGAAATTATTGGTGAAGCAAAAAGTCAGCTCAAGAAAAGGGATGTTGACATATTTCTACAAACTATTAAGACCGTAGAGCCGATAATTGATCGACCTATCATACCTATTGTCGTTACTTACCAGACTTCTCCCGATGTGAGGCAATACGTCAAGGCCAAGGGTATAACCCTATATTTTTCGTATCAATTGTAATAGTAGCGTCGGCATCCGTACTGCCCATTTGACGGTGTGAAAATGGGAGACATTTGTGAGATAGGATATAGGCAAGAGGAGAGATGGGACAGACTGTAGGGGCGCACGGCGGGTTGACATGCAGATATGATTGAGAATGATATTCCCTGGGACACGTGGTCCCCGATTACGGAGGTCCCACCATGCAAGAGCAAACTTTCCTTGAATGAATAACAATAAATCCCAATATCTTCGGGGGAAAGCCAATCATACGGGGCCGTAGATTGGCGGTGGAGCACGTTCTGGGAATGCTGGCCGCAGGCGACACTATAGAAAACATCCTCGAAGGATATCCATGGTTGGAGCGTGAAGACGTACTGGCATGCCTGGTTTATGCTCGAAGGATAGTTGGGCATGAACGGGTCGAACCTATGTTTTCGGATACTGGCGCATGAAGCTTTTTTTTTGTTGAGGTAGCCGTGAATTGAATTGGGTAAGCTCGGGGCATACTCAGGGGACGAGGTTTTGCGAGCTTTCAATCGAGCAGGATGGCTGGTGGCAGAGCGTTGCGGCAGCCATGTGATTCTTGAGAAGAATGGACACGATGCAACGTTGTCTATACCTGTGAACATGGTATATCGGCTCTGTGCTGGATGATGTTGCGGGTTGTTGACCATCAATGAGAACATCGCTATAATTCTGGCCATAGGAGTTGTGTCATGCCTATGTTAGCAAAACAGTCGTCGATCAAC
>CAINUH010000410.1 GCA_903853735.1 uncultured Desulfomonile sp.
GAAACGAAAGTTTGATGAGATTTGATAAGCAAGTACCCAAAACATGACATTTCTTGGATATTGCAAATGTCCGCACGACCGACATTGGACCTGATGATAGTGACACAGAGGCTATCCAAGCAGCTCAAGGATTTGCCGCCGCCGCCGAAGAGACCATACTGTTGAATTTGTATCTGGACAGAAGGCATCAGTGCTGTTACAAGAATCGACGTCCAAATTCTCTCGGGAAGGAGATACCTTTGGAAAAGAAGTTCATTCTAATAACAGCGGCGGCCGTCCTGATTTTGATAGTGGGGGCTGCCGTCAGCCAAGGAGGCAGAGAAATGGTTACTCCATCAGGTCTGAAGGTGGAATTGCTTCAGGAAGGCAAGGGACCGCTCCCGCAAAAGGGCCAGAAAGTAGTCGTCCATTACACCGGCACGCTTGCCGATGGCAAAAAATTTGATAGTTCAAGAGATAG
This sequence comes from uncultured Desulfomonile sp., assembly GCA_903853735.1. The sequence continues at coordinate 461 of CAINUH010000410.1, forward strand.
GGGTGAGGCTTTCAGCTTCTCCCTGGGCATGGGTCAAGTGATCCAAGGTTGGGATGAGGGCCTGACCCTCATGAACGTAGGCAGTCGAGCGAAGCTGACAATACCGCCGGCCTTGGGCTACGGACCACGGGGCGCGGGCAATGTCATACCTCCCAATGCAGTCCTGATTTTTGATGTCGAATTGTTGGACGCGAAATAATGGGGAATGCCCAAGAGGGGCCGGTTATCTGGCGGAAACGCTTTCGGTAATGGCTGGATTTAGTCCGGAACCGGTCCTGCGGGCCTCTTTCAAGGTTGAGGCGATTTATGAGTGATCTATGGGTAGCGGCCATAATGGGAATAGTTGAGGGACTGACGGAATTCTTGCCGGTTTCCTCTACGGGACATTTAATTGTTGCGGGAAATCTTCTCGATTTTACCGGCGAGAAGGCATCGTGCTTCGATGTGTTTATTCAACTGGGCGCTATTCTGGCCGTTGTGGTTCTCTATTGGCATAGATTCGTCGGTCTTATACCCGTGCTAGGCCACAGCAGTTCTGATGGGCCGCGATTCAGCGGTTTTAGAGGTTTGTTGCTGTTGGCTGTGACGACTCTTCCCGCCTTGGTAATAGGTTTTTTCGCCCACCGGGCGATTAAGGTATATCTATTCGGCCCCATGACCGTGGCCTGGGCTCTGGGAATCGGTGGCGCAGCAATACTGATTGTAGAGAAATACAAGCCGAAGGCATACGTTCTGGATGTGGATCAATTCAGTTACAAACAGGCCCTTGTTGTAGGACTTTTTCAATGTATCGCCATGTGGCCCGGTATGTCACGCTCTGCATGCACCATAGTGGGAGGTCTGCTTTCAGGGGCAGACCGGAGGGCTGCGACGGAGTATTCGTTTTTAGCTGCAGTTCCGGTCATGATAGCCGCAGTCTCATACGATCTCTATAAGGAATGGCATCTCTTAAAATTTTCAGATGTTGGCTTTTTTGCGGTGGGGTTCTTGGTCTCTTTTGTCTCTGCCGCCTTAGCGGTCAAGTCGTTTATTGCCTTGGTCCAGCGTTGGTCCCTTGCCCCGTATGCTTGGTACAGGATAGCCGTAGCGCCTATCATTTACCTTGGCATGCGATAATCACTCTTATGAGGCGGGTCCTTCTTGGCCCGGCCGCTTTATGACTCGGTTTGCCGGTTAAACTGGTCGCTGAAAATGTCCGCGTATTTTAAGATCCAGTCAATTGCAGCGTCCATACCAAGGTCCCGTCCGGCCTTTTCGGACTCGATCCACTTGTGACGCTCAATTTCTTTGCCCTGAATCTCCAAATATTCCTTCAAGTTCATCTCTCTACCCGCGCATCTCGGTTGAGTCCGAGCATCAATTCGTGTAGTATTAATAGATCATAATATTATCTACCCCTTGGCGTTATGTCAAGTCCATTGTTAGGGCTTGCAAGGGTGGGAATCGGGGAACTGGAGGCTGTTGATGAGCAATCCTTTGAGAGATTTACGCGCATTTGGCCAGTCCGTCTGGTATGACAACCTCAGCCGTGAACTTTTGCGGTCCGGTGAGCTTGAAAGAATGATCCGGGAGGACGGTGTTTCAGGGGTAACGTCCAACCCCACAATCTTCGAGAAGGCTATAGGATCTGACAGGGCTTACGAACATGATATTCACCTGCTGGTAGACCAGGGGCTAAGCGTACAGCAAATCTATGAAACGCTGGCAATTTCGGATATCCGTGAAGCTGCCGACCTCCTCAAACCGGTTTACGAGGAATCGAGCAGAGCCGACGGTTACGTAAGTCTGGAAGTTTCACCTGAAGCCGCCTTTGACAGAGCGGCCACGATAGACCAGGCAAAACATCTGTTCAATTCAGTCGGGCGAAGGAATCTCATGATCAAAGTGCCGGCCACGTCGCAGGGCATTGATGCCGTGAGAGAACTGGTCTCGGCAGGAGTTAACATAAACGTCACCTTGATGTTTTCTTTGGAGCAGTACCGTGACGCCGCTGCGGCTTATATTGAAGGATTGGAGACATGGATATCCACTGGGGGCGATCCATGCCTGCCCGCTTCCGTGGCCTCTTTTTTCGTCAGTCGTGTCGACACCCTTGTTGATGAACTCCTCAAAGAATTATCCGACCCAAACTTGAGGGCCCAGGCAAAAGATTTAGCAGGACAAGCCGCCATAGCCAACGCCAAATTAGCTTACGGCGTGTTCAAAGAACTTTTCCTCGGTGAACGGTTTGCTCTGCTTAGGGAAAAAGGGGCTCGTCCTCAACGGGTTCTTTGGGCCAGCACGAGCACGAAGAATCCCGCCTACTCGGATACGTACTACGTGGACCCCCTTATTGGGCCCGAAACAGTCAACACCATGCCTCCTGTAACGCTCAATGCGTATAGGGACCACGGTAAACCGGCTCACACTATCGAGGACGATCTGGATCACGCTCAAGCCATTTTCCCGGAACTTGAGAAGCTCGGTCTGAACGTGAGTGAGATCATGGAGCGGTTGCTCGAAAATGGTTTGAAATCGTTTTCAGAATCATTTGAGTCACTGCTGAATGGGGTAGGGCAGAAGAGGACACGTCTGCTCAGAGGGTGGGGCCACAGGTCCGCATCCGTGGGTGAACTTCAGCGACGGGTTGACCAGACTCTCGACCGACTTGACAAAGAAAAAGCTTCAGAAAGCATCTGGAATGGAGACGTGACTCTATGGACGGATGACCCAGGAGCCTATAGGGAAATTGGACAAAGACTGGGTTGGCTGAAAATTGTCGAGATCATGGCAGGAGAAATCCAGCGCCTACGAGACTTTGCGGATGAAATAAGGTCTTCAGGATTTACCTGCTCGGTTCTCATCGGCATGGGGGGAAGCAGCCTTGCGCCGGAAATGTTCAGTAGGTGTTTTGGTTCCGCAGACGGATACCTGGATCTGAGAGTTGTCGACACGACTGTCCCAGGCTCCATCCTTGAACTGGAGCAGAGTCTCGATCTGGAGCACACTCTGTTTATTGTGTCGAGCAAGTCGGGCGGCACTATCGAGGTGATGTCTCTTTACAAGTATTTTAGGGCCAGGATGGAGCAAGTCCTCGGGGCCAAAGCTGGCGGTAATTTCATCGCGATAACCGATCCGGGAACAAGCCTGGGCAAGCTCGCGTCGGAGCACGGTTTCAGAAGAGTGTTTCTGAACCCTCCAGATATTGGTGGACGTTTCAGTGCGCTTTCCTATTTCGGACTCGTTCCGGCTGCCCTTATGGGCGCGGATATGAACCGCCTGCTCATGCGTGCGTCCCAAAGCGTAGAAGCTTCAGGACCATACGTTCCGGCTCTGGAAAGCCCAGGGGCCTGGCTGGGCGTCATAATGGCCGAGGCTTCCCTGGCCGGCAAAGACAAGTTGACGTTTATCATATCTCCCAAAATCAGCAGCTTCGGTTGCTGGCTCGAGCAACTGGTCGCCGAGAGTACAGGTAAGGAAGGAAAGGGTATCTTGCCCATAGAGGGAGAACCTGTAGGCCAAAATGAAAGCTATGGAAATGATCGCCTTTTCATGTACCTGAGGTTGGACGACGACTCAACAAACGACCGACGGGTTTCAGACCTTGAAAAAGCGGGTTATTCAGTGGTAACGCTCCGCCTCCATGGACCTTACGATTTGGGTCGGGAAATGTTCCGATGGGAATTTGCCACAGCAGTGGCCGGTGCAATTCTGAGGATCAACCCATTCGATCAGCCTAATGTTCAGGAGTCTAAGGACATTACCAAGAAGCTTCTTCAAGCTTATGTTAAGGATCAAAAGCTTAATGAAGGATCCAGGGTGGACATCAACGACGCCGATCTTGCAACCATTTTGGGGAAGTTCTTCGATCCTGCGTCTCCAGGAAGCTATGTCGCGTTCAATGCTTTTATAATCCCTTCCGAAAAAAATCGTGAGATCCTTCAAGACATCAGAACTATTGTTCGCGACAAGCTCAGGATAGCAACCGCCGTGGGCTTTGGCCCTCGATACCTCCATTCTACCGGTCAGTTCCATAAGGGCGGCACAGACGAAGGGATTTTTGTTCTGATAACGGTCGATGATGTTGAGGATGCCCCCATAGCCAGCGAACCCTACTCGTTCGGCGTGCTGAAATCAGCTCAGGCCTTGGGTGACTACGAGGCCTTGAAGAAGAAAGGCAAACGGGTTCTGAGAGTGCATCTTCAATCGGAGTCGGATCTCTACAAGTTACGGGAGGCTGTTAAGATTCTCAAATGAATATGAACGGATACAAACTGAAGTCGGATTCTGAACTAACAGAGTATCAGAAAAGAATAGATGATATCGAAAACGTTATCCTCTGCATGGCAGAGGCCGAGAGAATGGTCTCTGAAATCGGCAAAACACTGTCGGCGGACATTGAAGTTGACGCAAAGAAGGTAAAAAGCACAGGCAACAAGGGCGCATTCTCCTGGAACGGTCGAAAGGTTTCCCCCCGGTGAAAAACTGTTTTGTTCGCGTAATTCGGGAAAACTAAATCGCAACCATAAAAACCGACAAGGCCGATCCTATCTGATATACCAGCACGGAAAGGACAAACGCGAACGATATTGATCCAAAAAGCACGAAGAGAGCCCACTTCCAATCAGATTCTCGCGCAATGGTGACTAATGTCACCATGCAAGGGGCGTAAAACAGTATGAAGAGGAACAGGCTTGCAATTGCCGGTGTGGTGTACGCCGGGTCGGCAGCGAGCCGTTCGCTCAAACGAGACGAATCGTCACCGTCAACTGTTTCCATCGCATAAGCAGTTGCAATGCTGGACACAAAGACTTCCTTGGCCGCAAAAGCTCCCAAAAGTGCGATGTTAACCTGCCAGGGGAATCCGGCAAGCCGGGAAACAGGCTCCAAACCAATGCCTATCCTGCCGGCCAAGGAATACTTAAGTGCTGTTTCGCTCTGCCGGGCATCGATTTCCCGGAGACGCTTGTGAATCAAGTCCGTTCTAAGATCTGACGGCAGACTTTCTTCAGACGCCCCCCGCGTATCAATTTCAACTTTCGCGGCTTCCCTGACTGTGTTGAAAGCGTCTACCTGATCCTGAGGTAACTGCGGAAATGTCATCAGAGTCCACATTATTACTGAGATACCCAATATCACCGTAGCTGCCTTGGTCACGAACTGTCTCAGCCGTTCCCAGGTATGAATGGCTATTCCCCGGGCTGTGGGCAACCGGTAGGGTGGAAGCTCCATTACAAAGGGAGTGGCCGGCCCCCTTATTACCGTCCAGCGCAGGATTCTTGCGACTGACAAAGCCAATATCCAGGCCGCCAAGACTATGACCAACATGGCCGCAGCCGCTGAACCTGGAAAGAATGCAGCCGTGAGCATCAAATAGGCTGTTGTCTTTGCGCCGCAAACCATGAACGGCGCCGTAAATATTGTAGCAAGCCTCTCCTTGGGACTTTTCAGAGTCCTCGTGCACAAGACGCCTGGTACGGCGCAACCGCCCGGAATACCCCCCGACATTATGAAGGACATGACCGAGGCCCCGTGCAGCCCAAAGACCCGGAAGATCCGGTCGAGCATATATGCAGTCCGGGCCATATAGCCCAAGTCCTCAAGAAAAATAAGCATGGCAAACATGATGAGGATCAGTGGAGTGAAACTCAAAACCGCTCCTACCCCATCAATAATCCCTTTGATCACAAGTGATTGCACCAATCCATCCGGGATGATGCGGGCAGCCGATGACCCAAGAAAGCTGAACCCCTTTTCTATCCAACCCTGTGGGTAAGCTCCCAGTTTAAAAGTCACGTCAAACATGATCCAAAGAACGCCGAGCAGTATTACAGGACCAAGGAATCTGTGAGTGACAACTCGATCCAACTTGTCTGAAATATCGAATCGCAGGTCCTCTTCTCTCGTGATAACACCGTGTTTCAAGAGCGAGTTTATGAAGCCGTATCGATAATCGGCCAGAATAGCCTCGGGATAAGTCTTGAGGGTCTTTTCCGTATGCTCGCCCAGTCGCTTGACCATTGCCTCCAGTTGCCGACCTAACTCCCCCACGCTCCTTCCCTGCCCTATGAGTTTCATGTCAGCTTCAAGATACTTGATCGCAATCCATTTGGCAGGATAACGATCCGTCATGAAATGAGCCTCTTCTATTTTTTGGGTCATTTCAAGCAGGACTGGATCCAGATCATGACCGTACGAAATGGCTATGGGCCTCCACGCGTGATCCGGGTTTTCGGCTAATTTCGCAACAGCCTCCATGAGTTCATGTCTGCCCGCGCCTATACGGGCGGTGCATTCCACCACAGGGACGCCGAGAAGGGTTGAGAGCCTGGCCGAGTCTATTCTCACTCCCTTTCGCCTGACCTCATCCATCATGTTGAGGCCCACAACTATCGGGACTCCGATTTCCATAAGCTGTATCGCAAGGTACAGACTGCGTTCCAAGGCCGAGGCGTCAACCATGTTGATGACTGAGTCCGGCCGCTCGTCAATGATCACTTCTCTGGCTACAACTTCTTCGGGGGAATACGAGGTAAGCGAATAGGTTCCGGGAAGGTCGATCAGTTTGATGTCATAACCGGAGAGTGAATAATGCCCTTCCAGGCGATCCACCGTTATTCCGGGATAATTACCGACCCTGGCGGCCGCGCCGGTAATCGCATTGAACATCGTGCTCTTGCCGCAATTAGGCTGCCCGGTCACTGCGACGGTAATCTGCTTGGGCATTATTGGTTATCGGTATCAACGGCAATAAAGTCAGCCTCATTGTTGCGCAAAGTCATGGTGAACCCCTTCAGCCGAATGGCTACAGGGTCGTAGAGGGGAGCCCTCCCGACAACCATGAAATCTGTGCCGGGCACCAGTCCCATGTCTCGAATCCGGCGGCCAAGCTCTCCGTTACAGTTCACAGCCTTGATTCGCCCTTTTTGGTTAACCTGCATTTTTCTCATGGGTAAGATCATGTGAGCTTCTTTCTTTCTATTCAAATGATGGAGTTTTCTGTCTTTGTTAAGACCCGGAAAACTTCGTATACGCACATCACTTAATTAATCATTCCTGCTTGAGTTAGCCATATCTATTTTAGGTTTGTCAAGAAAAAAAAAGACGGAGCCTCGTGCTTTGGGTTTGTTTCTTCACACTATAACAAAGCATAGGAGGATCAGGAGGACAACAACATAATGTTTCAACTCTATTCGTAAAGAATGTAGGGCAGAAAGGTGTTGGTTGAACAGGTTTTTTTTGAGAGATTTGAATAATTGAGCGGAGGAGGCACTTTTTTCAAAAAAACCGCAGTCTGAAACCAATCCTCTCATCAAGGCGCGTTATGCCTTCTTCCATCGCTGTTTCAACGGCACGTGAATATTCCTCATGAGTTATGGTACGGTCAGTACAAGCATGTTCTCGGGCCAGACCACATGGCCTATATTGGTTCATCACGTTCACGTATGTGTTCTTCGAGACCTCTTGAGCCAAGAAACGCATGGCCAGGGAAGTTCCGGCGGAATCGTCCGGCATGACCAGATGGCGGACCAGTAGTCCTTTCTTTGCTATACCCTGACTGTCAATTTCCAGATCCCCAACCTGCCTGTGCATCTCAAGGATCCCGCTTGTAACAACCTGAGTATAGTCTTCAGCATCCATTAATTCCTTACTGATTCGGGAATCCATGAACTTGATGTCCGGCATGTAAATGTCAATGACACCGTCCAGCAACTCAAGGGTTTCAATTGAATCGTAACCACCAGTGTTGTACACGAGCGGAACAGACAGGCCTCTTTGAACCGCCCAGCCAACCGCTTCGAGAATTTGTGGGACTACGTGTGACGGGGTCACAAAGTTGATGTTATGGCAACCAAGGTCCTGAAGTCTCAACATGAGTCTGCCGAGGGTAGGGCAGTCGGTCTCCCGGCCCTCCATGAGGTGGCTGATCTCATAGTTCTGGCAAAAGACACATTTGAGATTGCAAGACGTGAAGAAAACAGTTCCTGAGCCCCCGGATCCGACGAGGGGTGATTCTTCTCCAAAATGAGGACTGGCAGAGGAGACGACGGCTTTCTCCCCGAGTCCACAGAACCCGGTTTCGCCCTCGAACCTGTTCACCCCACACGCTCTGGGGCAGACTCGGCATGGCGTAAGCATTTCCCTCGCCTGTTTAACCTTGTCGTCCAATTTCCGTGCCTTAAAGGTCTTCAGGTAAACAGGTTCATACATGGACAACTCCAATCAAGAATCAGGAGCAGCCGCTGGTCGCGCCGCAATTAAGACACTTGTAGCACGATCCATTGCGGACCAATATGGCTCCACATTGATGGCAGGCAGGGGCGTCGGACTGAAGGTGAAAGGGTTGCCGCATTTTGTTATCTGGGTTGGAAGGATCGCGTGTTCCGGTGGCCCCAGTGGTCTGGAAAGAAGGCTCTGCTACAGGCAACAGACCAGCAGCCTCTTGCTGCTCCTTGTTCAGGAAGCTCGTCCCAAGGTATCGGAATATGTAGTCGGTCAATGACTTGGCAAAAGGCACCTGAGGATTACTTGTGAATCCGGAAGGCTCAAACCGCACGTGGCTGAACTTGTTCACCAGGGCCTCGAGTGGAACGCCGTACTGAAGGGCAATTGAGGTAAGGGTGGCTATAGTGTCCATGAGACCGGAAATAGTGCTGCCTTCCTTTGCCATGCGGATGAAAATCTCGCCGACCTTACTGTCCTCATAAAAACCAGTGTGAATGTATCCTTTCTGACCGGCGATCTCGAATTTGTGGCGCACACTCTTGCAATCCACCGGCAGCCGCCGTCTCACAGGTCCGAAAAATTTGCCCTTGCTTGGTGGCGACACGCTGATAGGCTGAATGGCTTTGCAGCCATCCCGGTATACCGAGATGGATTTGAGTCCCAGCTTCCACGCCTGGAAAAAAATCTCTTCGATCTGCTCAACTGTAGTGTCCGCGGGAAGGTTGACGGTCTTGGAAATACCCCCGGAAATGAATGGCTGCACGGCCGCCATCATTCTGAGATGGCCATCGGAAGATATGAATCGCTCACCATTCACCGGCCTGAACGCGCAGTCGAACACCGGCAAGTGCTCCGATGATACCCCGGAAATACCCTCAATTGAACCTCTCTCTTCCACTTTTCCCAGTATGTGCTCTATTTCAATTGGTTTGTATCCCAGCCGCTCCAACGCTCTTCCCACAGTCCGATTTACAATTCTCAGATTTCCTCCACCAGAGAGAATCTTATGTTTCACAAGAGCGATTTCAGGTTCAATTCCCGTGGTATCGCAGTCCATCATAAAAGCCACCGTGCCGGTAGGGGCAATCACAGTGACCTGGCAATTGGCGAATCCCCAATTCTCGCCGCCCTCCAGAGCCTCATTCCATGTTGTTACGGCTTTTGCCAACACTTCCCTAGGTATGTGAGACGGGCTGATCTGGAGCACATGGTTTCTCTGGGACTTCAGGACTCCCAACATCTGGGTTCGGTTCCTGTGGAATTCTTTGAATGGACCCCTTACTGAGGCAATGAGTGCGGACTGACGATAAGCTTGGCCGGTCAACAGTGCCGTCACGGTTGATGCCCATGCTCTGCCTTCATCAGAATCGTACGGCAAACCCAGGCTCATGACAAGCCCGCCCAAGTCAGCATATCCCAGGCCCAAGGCCCTCATACTACGGGAGTTTCTTTCTATTGCCCGGGACGGATAGGCTGCCTTGTCAACTAGTATGTCTTGCGCTGTCACCATGACGTCTATCGCATGACTGAATGCGTCCACGTGGAAGACACAATTCGCGTCCAAGAATGCCGTCAGCCTCAGTGAAGATAAGTTACAGGCCGAATCGTCCACATGCATGTACTCAGAGCACGGGTTGGAAGACCTTATGGGAGCCGTTTCAGGACAGGTATGCTTGGAATTGATTGTCGTATCGAACTGAATCCCCGGGTCTCCACACTGATGCGCAGCTAGCGCCATCTCTCTGAACAGGTCGCGAGAGCGAAAGGTGTCGGCAACGTTTCCAGTCAGGACAAATTTGCTTATCCATTCTCCGTCCTTCTGGATTGCCTCCATGAATTCATCAGTGACTCGGACCGTGTGGTTGGAATTCTGGAACGCCACGGTCGCATAGGCGTCCCCCTCGAAAGAACCGTCATATCCTTCCCGAATCAAAGCTTGGGCCTTCTTTTCCTCCACAGCTTTGCATCGGATAAAATCCAGGATGTCCGGATGGTCGACATTTAGTATAACCATCTTGGCCGCGCGCCGAGTCTTACCGCCTGATTTGATTACTCCAGCCGAGGCATCCGCAGCTTTCATAAATGATATGGGGCCTGATGCGGTTCCACCTCCGGATAACGGCTCGCGGCTGGATCTCAGGTGAGAAACGTTTACTCCCGCGCCTGACCCACCCTTGAAGATCATACCTTCCTGGGAGTACCAGTTCAGTATCGACTCCATCGTGTCATCGACACCCAAAATAAAGCATGCAGAACATTGCGGCGCCGCATCAACGCCTACGTTGAACCACACAGGGCTGTTAAAGGACGCTTTCTGGTGAAGGAGAAGACTGAGAAGTTCATCTTGGAATACGTCGGCATCTTCGGTGGAGGCAAAGTAGCCCTGCTCATTCCCCCAGCGAGCAATAGTCGAAGTCACCCTCAGCAAGAGTTGTCTTATGCTGGTTTCCCTATCCGCGGATCCGAGCGCACCACTAAGATACCGGGAAGCCACCACGTTGACGGCCATGTCCGACCAGAAAGCCGGGGCCTCGACCTTGGTTTGTTCGAAGATAACTTCACCGGCAACATTTCGGATTATCCCCGACCGCCTCTCCCAATCCACTAATTCCATGGGGTCCCTGTCCGGAACTGAGAAGAATCTGCGGAAGGTCAAACCGCTGACACACGGCACTTCGTTGCTTTTCAAATGATTTTCGTCATCGACGGCAGTGAAAGGAATCCTCTCAGACATTTGGCCTCCACTCAGTGTGGGACTCTTTGCGCCAGGAGCCATCTGTTTAGTGCTCCAGGGGTTTCCAAGTGCCCGTGAATAGTAGCAAAACTACTATCCGGGTAAGGCAATTCTTAAGGAAATCTCAAGCATCGCCGGTTCACCAACTAGAATCAATCAATAACCATATTGATTCTATTACATCACAAGATCAATTGACAAGCATTTTCAAGCGGATGACATCCTGGTGGAGATCAATGGTTGGGGAATTGACAGACGGAATCGTTCCTTCGGTTGGGATTTCACGGGGAATTCCTATAGATATTTCGCTAAGTCACATCTTCCGTAGTCCACCTGAACGACTCCTGAATATCCTTGACGGATGTCTCAGGAGAGAATCCTCCTTTAAAAAGCTCGTTCAAGCTCGTGATAATGCGGTCTCCTGTCCGCCCCTGGGCGATGACAAGCACGTCTCTCCCTTCCTGGCGGGCGAATTCCTGGATATATTGCAGGCACGTGCCACAGGGAAGAAGAGGGGTGTTTAGATCAGATACTACGGCCACTGCCAGAAAATCACGTTCGCCATGAATAAGGGCATGATTAATGGCGTTGCGTTCTGCGCAAACCCCGAGTACTGGAATAAGTGATTCAGTATTACACCCTTCGAAAATCTTGCCGTTGGAATTGATAAGTACATACATGCCTTTTTCATCTTGCATCTTGTAAGGCTTATC
>CAINUH010000411.1 GCA_903853735.1 uncultured Desulfomonile sp.
CTTCCTTCGGCTCCTTGGATGCATGCAAGAAGGAACTGACGACTGCGGCGCTTGCCCAGTTCGGTAGCGGCTGGGTGTGGCTCGCTCTGGATGGCGACAAGCTCAAAGTTGTCAAAACCGGCAATGCGGATGTGCCACTGACCACTGGCATGAAACCGTTATTGACCATTGACGTGTGGGAACACGCCTACTACTTGGATTACCAGAACCGACGCGCGGACTATGTCAACGCTGTGCTGGATAAACTGATTAATTGGGATTTCGCGGCAAAGAACCTTGGCTGATGGCCCCAAGCAGGCGCCTCAGCAGGAACAGCAGACTGAAAAGATGAAGGGAAAGGCTCAGGAAAACAACGAAGGAGCCAAGTCCTCAGGGGAAAAGGCGCAGGAAAAGACCAAGGAACCCATTCCGTCAGACAAGAAGAATTGATAGAGCAGTATCAGAAGGCTCACTCTGGCGAGGGTAATAACACACAACAGTAAATGTGACAAATCAGAATAGCCATAGCACCCAGCTTGATTGACGGGAGGAGGATCGGATGAAACTGCCACAATACATTACGACCGAGGAAGTACAGAGGGTGTGCCGTGAACTCGGCATTCGGGATTGGACATCGCTGACAGCGGCTGCCATCACAGTTGAAGAGGCACAAATCATACAGACCGACATCGGAGCTGAAGCGACTCAAGTCACAGCCGATGAGTTCCGCCGCGGATTGGAAGTCGAACTGGAGCACGGACTGCAGTTCCCCGACGCGAACGTGACCAACAATCATCCTTTGCTGACAGGAAAGATCGTGTTGGCCCATCTCAAAGAAACCCTTGATTATTACTTGAGGCTGGAGGTAGCTGAGCTGGAGGGTGGCATTCCGAAGGCGCTCTCCAAGGGAGACTTGGCTAAGGTCGTGGAGAATTACCAAAAACTGATCCACGCCCGCGTCGTACTGAGTTCGAGTGAAGCCAGCCACCTGTAGTTTGCCTGTCGGTGAGGAACATCGAGCGTCATGGGTGCCGACAGGTCACGGTGTTGCCGGGGTTAACCTCATGGTCTTTTGGACACACCGGTCCTGAGGTTCCAAAAGGAGGTTCCGGAAGCTCAGAGGCATCTGGAACGCGGTGCCGAGGCTTACGAGCAAGCAAATCAGACTGCAAATGATGTTTATGATAAAACAGCCCAGGCGGAAAGCGAAATCTATGAGCGGGCGAAGAGTTATAGTAGCGAAAATCCTGGCAAGACAATTCTTATCGCATTAGCGATAGGAGAAGGACTGGGGTTTCTCTTGGGTGCAGGATCTCGTCGCTCGCGTAACAGTCGGTTTGCCTAACCCGTGGTCAACGCGCTCTCCAACATTGCTCTGGAGTTTTTCCATTAAACTGTTCTGTTACCGGAAAAAGCAATTGGAAAAATTAGGAAAAGTTCCAAGTCTGAAAGATAAGGATGATCGCTATGCGTGGCAATGAAGAAGGGAAGGTGGGGTGGATTTTACTATGGCTCTTGGGAGTCCCGATCCCGATCTTATTGGTGCTGTATCTTCTGCGTGGGTGTACCTGAGGCGGCTCTGTTGCAAAAAATACTCGCTGACGCAGTAATGGCATCGGGGACATCCTCGCTCTTGCGCCCGGTATAGATGACGGCGATACCGAGGTTGAGGGGCGCGAAAGGGAGACTCATGAACCCGGCCCGGGCGAACCGGTCGGCAACGGCCTCGGGAGAATCGAAGGCCCGGATGGCCTCGGC
>CAINUH010000412.1 GCA_903853735.1 uncultured Desulfomonile sp.
CTTCAATGGCGGAGAAAGCGGTTTGGGTGAAGCAATTCTCATGGCGTACCACGGAAAGATTAAAGTGATTTCAGTGGACTACCGGATGGCCCCGGATTTTCCTTTTCCCGCAGCTTTGGTAGACTCAGTAACGGTCTACAATGAAGTGCTCAAAACCTACAAACCAGGCAATATTGGCATCTTCGGCACGTCAGCCGGAGGCGGCTTGACCGCGGCTACTATACTCAAGCTTCGAGAACTCAACGTCCCACTTCCCGGAGCGGTCGGACTCGGCACCCCGTGGGTAGACCTTACCAGGGCTGGTGATACGCTGTACACGAACGAGTATATTGATGATGTCCTGGTGACATACGAGGGTCTATTGCAGGCATGCGCAGCACTGTATTCCGGTTCGTATGACATGAAGGACCCGCTCATCTCTCCGGTTTATGGGGATTTTACGAAAGGATTTCCTCCAGCAATTCTCACATCGGGCACCCGTGATATGCTGCTTAGCGATACGGTTCGGATACACCGCAAGCTTCGCCAAGCTGGAGTGGAGGCCTATTTACAGATCTTTGAGGGCATGTCTCACGCACAGAACATCTTGGTATTCACTTCGCCTGAGTCCCGGGAAGCCTTTCAGGAGATAGCCCGTTTTTTCCGGAGTCATCTTGGCAAGAGATGATTTCAAAATGGCATGCGACTATAAAAGATTACTGATATTTTGTAACCAATTGTAACTATCGAGGGGGCAGTTTTACTGGAATTCCTTGAAACAATTAATACAGAAGGTGTAAAATTCGGTCCAGTCTTTTCTGGGGGATAAAGAATGCTGAGAATGTCGTATACGGTGTGTCTAGTTCTGTTGGTGTTTCTTACGCCATTGCATGTTGTTGGGCAACAAATGTGTCAGACCATGGATACCGTGCCGGGATTTGCTAATGAGTATTTAGTGGATGAATACCATGAGCAAGTGGTTCAACAAATACAGAAAGCAGCAAATTTAGACCAGATTCTCGTGGGGGTGTATACCGTAGGTAACAATATGGTAGCCGCTGGGCAAGCAACGATGATCCCGGCCGGAACAAGAATTGTTATACTCAATACCAAGCCACTCACAGGAACTAGTACTTCGGGAAGCGGCAAGATGAATCATCCTACGCTAGGTGAAAGACCAGAGGTAAAACTCAGAGGTCGTTTGCTGGAGACCGGGGACGTATTTTGGTTTCACAGCAGCGGCCTCGACTTTGGGCGGTGAACACCATTCCGGATGCGCTCGTGGTTTACGATGATATAGGCAGGGTCACTTTCGCAAACAAGGCGTTTGAAGGACTTTATGGTTGGTCCGCGGAAGAACTTCTGGGCAAAAGCATTTCCAATTTTGTTCCCCCTGGAGAAGAAGAGATCACCAGACAGTACTGGGAAAGTGTCGTCCGTGGAGAGAAGGCCAGATTAGAGGCTCGCAGGAGGACAAAACAAGGAAGGCTTTTGGATCTTGAGCTGTCGACATCCACATTGTTCAACGCCGACGGTAAACACGCAGGCACCATAGTAGTGCACCACGACATCACCGAACGCAAGCGGATTGAGGAGGAATTACGTCAGCGAGAAGAGGAACTCGCCACGATTCTGGACGCCATTCCAGCAATGGTCTGGACATGTCTTGATCCGGAATGCCGCGTTATCACCGGGAATCGGTTGGTTAACGAACTGTTCGGGGCGCCTTCTGGAACCAACATATCCCAGACAGCGGCCCAAAAGGGAGAGGCGCTTTACATCAAACATCTAAAAACAGACGGAACCGAATACAGGGCAGACGAACTCCCGATGCAACAGGCAATTGCCTCGGGACAGAGCATATTAGATCAAGAGATTGAGTATAGACTTTCCGATGGACGCAAGGTGTTTGCCCTTGGCAATACAGTACCTTTATTTGACGACAAAGGAGTTGTAAGAGGATCTGTCTCGGCTTTTCAGGATATTTCAGCAAGAAAGAAAGCAGAGGAATCACTCTTAGAGAGTGAGCGGCTTTTCCGCAGTTATATCAAGTATGCGCCAGACGGA
>CAINUH010000413.1 GCA_903853735.1 uncultured Desulfomonile sp.
CGGTTTTGATGGCGGGGTACTCACAGCCCACCATACAAGCCCAGTCTTGTGCCAGTGCGGTCCCGGCCAACCCCATGCAACTAACCAGAACTACCATTACTACCAATGACTTCTTCATCCTAAACCCTCCTTAAAAAAAGCATACTCCAATACAGAGCTGTTAGACCAAATATTATAATTACCGTAGCACGGGGCCGGCAATCTTGTCAAGAAAAATCCCTGCTGAAAACCGAAACAATCATTAATTTCGGCGGCTTTACAGCACAACAAGGCTTCCCTCTGACAGCTTCCGCCATGCTCTCCATATCAAGTAAACCAACTGACTTTTTATTGCAAGGAAAATCTTTCCAAGGCCGGCCGAATCTCCTGACATATTGGGGTGTCTCAGGTTTTCCTCGTCTTTCCAGGTGTTTCAACATTTGAGCCATTTCCTGGGCTGTGATCATTGCCTACCGGATTGTCGGAAACCAACTCCGGCGCGCACCGTACTGGTCTGAGGTCGAGTGATTCACGGGGATGGCGCTGATCTGGAAGTCACCAGGAATCCTGGCTTGATTCGCATGCGTTCTCGGCAGGAGTCCTCGTTCTAGACCGTCCAGCCGTCATGTTTGGAGAATCACTGTCTTGACCAGCGGTTTCCGGCCTAGAATTTTGTTAATGTTACGACGAACCACCAGTCTGATTTCCTCTTTGGACTGTTCCCACTGGTCCAGATTCTGAGGGTTCAATGCGCTGAGACGGTCTTTGAGCACGAGAGTGACTTTGTCCAGGAGTTCCCGTTCAATCTCATCGAAAGTCACTCCCAGAGAATGGAGTTCAGGTCCGGAAATCAATCGGCCGGATTGTTTCGACACCGCCAGAGCAACAACCACCAGGCCGGTTTCCGCCAGACCTCGACGGTCTCTGAGAACATCATGGCCTATGTCTCCAACACCTTTACCGTGAACAAAAACCCGCCCAGTTTCAAGTTGCTCTACCACCGAGGCTCCTTCCGATGAAATCTCAAGGAGGTCACCGTTTGACGCCACGACTACCCTGTTTTCAGGGACACCTTCTTCTATAGCCATCTGAGCATGTCTCAGAAGGTGTCTATATTCCCCGTGAATCGGAATGAAACACGTTGGATGCACGAGCCTGATGAGATACCGCAGTTCTTCCTCGCTGGCATGCCCTGACACGTGTACATCAGACACCTTGTCATACATGACGCGAGCGCCTCTTCTTGAAAATTCGTTGATAATCTGGTTAATCGCCTTTTCATTTCCTGGGATGAAACGGGACGACAGCACCACCACGTCTCCAGGTTTGATCTTCAGGTATCTGTGCCTGTCAAAGGCCATTAGCGAGAGCGCCGACATGGGCTCTCCCTGGGAACCTGTCGAAAGGACCGTTATTTCTCTATCCGGTAGACCTTCCATGTCCTTCATGTCCACCAGGATACCGCTTGGCACGTCCAGGTAGCCTTTTTCAGAAGCGATCGTGGTGTTGACCACCATTGAACGGCCCACCAGTGCAACTTTTCGGCCAAACTCATTCGAGAGGTTCAGTATCTGTTGAATTCGGTGGATGTTCGATGAAAAGGAGGCTATAAGAATGCGTCCACGAGCCTCTCTGAAAATATTTTCCAACGCGGGCCGGACCATACTCTCCGACAGAGTGGAACCCCTGCGTTCCGCGTTTGTACTGTCCGAGAACAAGGCCAGTATTTTCTTTCTCGCGTAGAATGTTATTTTCTCAAGATCACAGAGCCGTCCGTCAATTGGTGTTGGATCGAGCTTAAAGTCGCCGGAGTGCATGATAACTCCGACCGGAGTAGTAACGATCAACCCGACGGCGTCAGCCACTGAATGACACATTGTGACAAAATCGATCGCGAAAGGTCCCATCTTGAGGACAGAGTCCGCGGACACTACGTGCCTGACGGTAGAATCCAGTAGTCCGAATTCCTCGAGCTTATGCTCTACGAATCCCATAGTGAGGCTGGTGGCATAAACGGGAGCGTCCACCTTTTGGAGGACATACGGGAGCGCACCAATATGGTCTTCGTGCCCATGAGTCAAGACAATACCCAAAATATTCCAGTTTTGCCGGACAACTGCTTCCAGATCCGGTATGACTATGTCTACGCCGGGCATAGAATCGTCCGGGAACATGAGGCCGGTATCTATGATGAAGGCGTCCCTCCCCAGAATAACCGCCATCATGTTAAGCCCTATCTCACCAAGCCCTCCCAGCGGCAAAATTCTGATCTTTAGAGTTTGATCGTTGTCCATCAATAAAATCTTTCTTGTGCTTAGCAAGGCCGGCCGATGATTTATGCCTTGACAAACCCCTGTGAAAATTTATTCTGCGTGTTGAGCCGGTTGGTATCGAAGGCTTCGGGAGTCCATAGCGACCCCTGCCGGTTTTCACACCTCGCAGGGGTTGACTTATGTACGGACCAAGGATATTCTACCGAAACAAGGCCGTCTTCCACTTGTATCATGACTCCCCCCCCTTGATACCTTTCCGGAGACGGTCTTCATTTATTTTATGAATACATCATGAAAGCCCTTACTGTCCCGCGGTCCTGAGAGCTTCCCTGATTTTCAACCCGATTTCCGTTGCAAGGTCTGAATCCGACTCTTTGAGCACCGCGGCAATTTCATGCCATTCTTCATCATCTCCCGTGAAAGTGATCTCAATGATCTCTTCACGGGAATCACTTACCACAGCTTCAGTCAGTTCCATCACCGATCTCCTCGGACCTGCACACTATATGATGCGGGGAAAGCTTGCACCGTGACCCAAAAATCCGGCGACTCGCCGCTTCTTTCTCCTCAATGGCAGTTCCGGAGCCGGGTTACGTTAATCATCCCCCGGCGTGTCTAAAAACACCGAGTCAAGGGTCGTCATAGATCAGGATCAATTCAAGTGTGACCCGGCGTCGGCACGTTTCTTTTCCTGACGACCCCGGGGAAAATCCTATTAGAAGCATAATAAAAAGGCAACAATCTTCTCATACCATTCCGATGTCCCGTTGAGTCGCGGCTGTCAGTGCGGGGCTCCCGGCGTCCGCAGTTACCGGTTGACAAGCGCCGACTCTTGGATTATTAGCGGAATCGTTTCCATACCCAACCTGATCAAATTTGCACTGGGAGAGATATAATGCCTAATACTGAAGTGTCCAGCACTGAAGATGTCAATGCTCCGCACCGCCTCGTACGCGAAGACCCCCGATACGATGAAATCAAAAAAATTATTGAGGAATTTCCTCCAGAAAAAATGGGGTTACTCAAATCATACATTCAGAAATGGCTTGGAAACCAGTGAAACTCCTCTTCTGTAGGCTTTTTCGGCATGAGCACCAAAGGGTGCCGGAGTCACTCCCATTCAATAGTGCTGGGAGGCTTCGATGAGATGTCGTAAACCACCCGATTAATTCCCCTCACCTCATTTATTATCCGGTTTGAAATAGTGGCCAGAGCATCGTGAGGCATTCTAAACCAGTCCGCAGTCATCCCGTCCGTGGCCTCAACAGCTCTGAGCGCGGCCACGTGTTCGTACGTGCGCTCATCCCCCATAACCCCCACGGATCGAACAGGGAGGAGAACCACGAATGCCTGCCAAATATCCCTATACAGACCGGCCTTACGGATTTCGTCGATGGCTATGGCATCTGCCTCCTGCAACAGGGCCACTCGTTTCGGAGTCACTTCTCCCAGAATCCGCACTGCCAAACCAGGGCCCGGGAACGGATGCCTCCACACTATAGAATCCGGCAGTCCCAACTGTGCCCCCAGTTCCCTGACTTCGTCTTTGAAGAGTTCCCGCAGAGGCTCAATCAGTTCCAAGTGCATCCCCTCCGGCAGCCCCCCCACGTTATGGTGACTTTTTATGACCGCGGACGGCCCCCCCTTGAAGGATACACTTTCAATGACGTCCGGATAAAGGGTGCCCTGGGCCAGGAACTTAACGTCCGGAAACCTTGCAGCCTCTTCTTCGAATACCCTGATGAATTCCTCTCCAATTGCTTTCCTTTTCTGTTCAGGGTCGGTGACTCCGCGTAGTTTGGCGAGGAACCGCTCAGATGCATCTACATAGTCAAGACCCATGCCCAACCGGCCTTGGAATGTCTCCAGAACTTCCTGGGCTTCACCTTTTCTCAGCAAACCGTTGTCGACGAAAATCGGATGGAGCCGGTCAGGTACTGCCCTATGGAGCAACGCGGCCATTACAGAGGAATCCACTCCACCGGAAAGCGCGGCCACCACGTGGGCCTTGCCCACCCGCCGGCGCACATCCTCAACCGTGGTCGCCAGAAAGGAACCCATGGACCAAGACGGTTCAAGTTTTGCGATTTTGAAGAGGAAATTCCGTAAAATGGTATTCCCGTCCGGCGTGTGGACCACCTCCGGATGAAATTGCACGCCCGTTATCAGGTGATCCCTGCTCTCCAAGGCAGCCACCAACGTGTCGTCCGTGCGGGCAGAAGCAACAAAACCCTCGGGAAGCTCGATCACCTTGTCGCCGTGGCTCATCCACACCTGAGCCCCGGGGGACAGTCCCTGCAGCAATATGGAACTTGAGTCAATATCAGCCAGGTGAGCCCGCCCGTATTCCCGTTCCGCAGCCGGCTCAACTTGTCC
>CAINUH010000414.1 GCA_903853735.1 uncultured Desulfomonile sp.
CAAAGTTTGTTGACAGCATGAGATCACTGAATAATAGTTGTAACCGACGATGCCTTGACAGGGTGAAAAGAATAATCTCGAGTCTTCGAAGGCATGTTGCGTTCCCAATGGAGACTGAAAAAGGGCCCAAGAGGTACACGAGTCTTCTCACTTAATTACGTAGAGGTGCGAATTGGTGTCAATTTACCACACGGTCCCTTCAAGGTTTCCATTTGACAGGCCGCTCGAGGAGGACCTAGGCTCCTGGTGGGTCTTACATGTCAAGCCTAATTGCGAAAAGCTCGTTGCCACGTATCTGCTGAATCGTGAAGTAGGCTACTACTTGCCACTTTACAACCGCAAAGAAAGGGTGGGTTACTACCAGAGGATCAGGATGTCGGAAGTCCCGTTGTTCAGGGGCTATCTGTGCATCGCATTGGACAAGGAAAAGCACGGCGTGCTCTATGACTCGAAGAGGTATGTGCGAATAATAAAAGTCGAGGATCAGGAAAGATTTGTCAGAGAGATTGAGTCAGTGGATAAGGCTGTCCGAACTGGAAAAGACTTGAGCGCGAGAGCAGGTTTGACTCCGGGCAAAAGGGTGCTGATAGTGAGTGGGCCTCTTCAGGGAACCGAGGGGGTCGTGGTCAAACGACGTAGGGAAACTCAACTCTCTCTATCGGTAACTATGTTTAACCAAAGTGTTCTGGTACGACTGGATCCCTTTACCAAGGTTGAGTTGTTGTCATAAATCCTCTCACAGTCCGGGTAACAACTTTGAAAAAGTTTCTCTTATTCCAGTGCCTAACTGCCTAATGTCCTGTCCCATTTGACCTAGCAGTGATGAGGGGGGCAAGCCTTTCGTCTCAGGCCTGATTAACACTGGCTGCGATTGGCCGGCACGACCAAATGAATCCAGGATAAAGCCATCAATAGGATTGGGCGTTCCGAGTGGTCGTGCAGAAGGAAGCCCCGGCGACTGACCCTGACGGTCCTGAACAGGAACACTACCTGAAGAAGGGCCGGCAGATAAAGGTATTCTCGACAACACTGTCCCAGTCTGATCAGGGAGCACATTGCGCTGTGTAGATAATTGGGATGCTCGGGGACGTGTGTATGGAAGCGCAGGTGGAAGAGGCAAAAGAGTCCTTGACCCAACAGTTCCCACCCCACCCGCCGCTGGTAGTGACGGTGGCGCGTATGGCTCTGAAAAGGTCACTCCGCTGCGAGGCTGTGGCACGGTCCCCTGAGACCCTGACGGCAAGCCGCCTCCAGCCTTTTTCTTTGCACCCTGAGACACGGACCGAACTTCAGAAGCACTGGTCTGAGAGGTTGAAAGCTGCCTTGCTTGTGATCCTTTTTCTGAGTCTTTTGGCTTCTTAACCTGTTTTGTCGGTTCCCCCGCCTGCCTATTACCGTCGGTTCCAGGTGGTGGTGAGACAGGCGAAGGTTTGTCTCGCTGTATGTCGGGAGAGGCCGGAGCCTGGAAAGGGAGCCTCATGGACGGCTGTTCGGAAGAAGCAGCCCCGCTGCCGGCCTGGGCTAATTTCGTGGCGACGGGTGAGTCATGATCCGGGGGGTGTCCCGCTGACGTGGGGCCTCCTTGCCTGGCTACAGTCTCGAAGAATCCCATGGTCTCGGCGGCATGGACCCGTGGCTTGCTCAGCAACGACTCCAAGAATTCCGCAAACGGGCTTGCCTCCCAGTTAACCAGTCCCACGCAATTCCCAACCACCCGACCCTGTCGATCTATGACATAAGTGGTTGGAACCCCGGGAATCTCATATATGGCCTCCGAGTTCGAATTTATGACAAAACTGGACGGGATTTTCGAACCGACGGCATCTTGCCGAATGCAGAAATTGTTTCTCGGGTCACAGGCAAAAGTATAGCTGAAACCATTGCTCTGAACATAAGAAAACTGTCTTTCAACTGGGTCAAACAAATTCACCGCGACAATTTCAAGACCTCTTCCGAAATGCTTTCTGAAAACTCGCTCCAGAATTGGTTTTTCTATCGAGCAGGGAGGGCAATCAATTCTCCAGAAGTTCAATAAAACTACTTTCCCTTTGGACGCGGAAAGACTTACAGGCCGGCCTTTCATATCATGAAGAATCATGTCATTAGCCGGAGACGGCACAGAGTATACGTTGAAGTTATGGGTTCTCAGCCTTTGGTCCAACCCTTCTGACAGACTGGCTTTGACATCAAATCCTGACCAGAATGAAGCAACCAGTAAAACAAGGACACGGATACTTCTCTGTTTGTTCATAACCGCATTCCGTTTGTGTAGATTCCACATATTATCGGTATAGTACAATAAATTCACTTGTATTTCAAGGATATTCAAAGCACCTGATCAAGTCTTGCTTTTTTTTGTTGGCTGTCATATAACGCGACTTGTCTGGGGGGGCGAGGTGATCGCCGGCGCGATGAGCGCGGGAGGAAAGTCCGAACTCCGCAGGGCAGGATGCCGGGTAACGCCCGGTGGGGGTAACCCCAAGGAAAGTGCCACAGAAAGTAGACCGCCTCCGTACTCGCGGAGGTAAGGGTGAAAGGGTGAGGTAAGAGCTCACCGGTTCTCGTGGTAACACGGGAAGCCAGGTAAACCCCATCCGGAGCAAGACCGAATAGGGAAGCGCTTGAGGACGGCCCGTCCGAAGCTTCCGGGTAGGTCGCTTGAGGCGGCGGGTAACCGTCGCCCTAGATGAATGATCACCGCCCGGTTTTCCGGGAACAGGATTCGGCTTATTGCCCCCCCCGGACTCCCAAGAGGGGTCGCTCATGACAAAAAAGAATTCGACAGACCGAAGGCCCTCCAATGAGGGCCATGATGCCGGCCCCGACGCCTCTCCGAAGGGTCGCATCTCCAATCCCGCAAAGATTTTGCTGGCCGTCGCAATCGTAGCGTGTGCGGTGGTTGGAGCTTACAAGTTAGGCTTTCTCGAATCAATTTTCCGCTCGGCCGGTTTCCCAAATTTTGGAGACAACCTTACTCCAGTCTTCACAAGACTTCCCGACGACAATGTTCTTTCCGGGGGAAACCTTCTTGCAGGGGTGGGCAAGATTCCCGCCGACGATTCCGGCGTGGGGCCTCAGGTAGTCGTTGAACCGCTCTCCCCGACGGGATCCCAGGACAAGACGTTCTCTGCGCCGACAGACGGGCCGACGCAGGCGCAAGCAGAACAGCCGCGTTCTCGAGAGATTGTTCCACGGGATCAGCAGCGGAATACACCAGTCTCACCGGCGCAGCCCTTGATTGCTCCCAGACCGGTGGAAACTTCCGTCATTCCCTCTGGACTGCCTTCCCCAACGGAAGATAAGAACAAGACAAAAATACCCCTTGTGTCGTCCGGTTCCGAGCAATCTGCTCCCCAAGAAACACGCCCTGACAAGACGGCAGAGTCAAGTCCGACGAAAGAGAGTGTGGTCAAACCTCCTGTTAGAAAGGAAACTCCGGATTGGAACGAAACTACTCGATCTGAGCAGTTTCGTCTGCCAGGGTCTCTCCTGGTTAAGATTCATAATTATTCCGGTTCCTCGGTCACGTGGGGACTCGCTGTAATTCTGGATGACTCTGAAAGCATGGCCAGACAAACAAAGATGTGGAATCCGAATCGTCTCACATCGGCTGTGGACTTTGTCGCAAAACTGCCGGGCTCCCTGACTCCAAATTCGAGATTGGTTGTAAGAGATTTCTTCTGTGGGAAATCCGGCGATACTGATAAAAAAGCCCGTTGTCTCAACCACATGCTCTTCGAATGGAGCAGTTCACCCTTTAAACAACTGAGGGAGGTGCTGGAGAAGGCCCATCCAGGTGGGCAAACGGATCCGTGTGCGGCGGCAGCCTACTCTGCAAAAAATGATTTCAAGGGGCTTGGGAATCTCACCCCACGGATTTTGATCGTGACCAACGGAGCTTCCAAGTGTGGTTATGCCACTGTCCTAAAAGCCGTGTATGCTCATGAAAGCAAGGAAAAAATCTCCGTTGACGTCCTTGCATTGGGAATGAGCAAGAAGCGTCATCGTGGATATTCATCACTGGCCGGCAAGACCAATGGACTCATGCTGGAGATGGACAAGCCTGCCGACATCGACCAGGCCGTTTCACGCTACGCTAAAGTGCTCAAAGCCAAGGCAATGGAAAAAGTCGAGGTGAAAGGTGATAAAGCGGTGACAAGCATAAGCCCCTTTCAAGAGGTTGCACTCGCCCCCGGCGCTTACACGGTTGTCCTGCCTGTGGTAGAAGGCCTTAGCCCTTCCAAAAGAACCATTACCGGTGTCAAGATTAACCCCGGGGAAACCAACGTGATGGACGTGACCATAAAAAAGGGCCACCCGATAGTCCGTGTAGGACGAAAGTAAGCCAACGCATCAACGATGCATCCCGTTCACCAGATATTCTCAAGCGCGTCCGTATATCAATCCACTCCATTCAAGCGACCGGGCTCTTTTTTGAGATTTTCAATACCGCCAGACGCCGAACTACCTCGCAGCTCTATCTTGTGAGCTTTCTACGACAG
>CAINUH010000415.1 GCA_903853735.1 uncultured Desulfomonile sp.
GCATTAGTTGTTCTGATATCCACTTATCTGCATGAATACCTACCCCCTGCGAAGGCTTCCAGTTCCCAAAGGGGAGCCCCTCGCTCTCATCAACATCCGTCCCCCGGGAGCGCAGGCTTCCAGCCTGCACTACGGGCTACAGAATTTTTTGCAGGCAAGATGCCTGCGCTCCCAGCTTAACCGAAAACACTTTTGAGAATCCCTATAGACGACCTTTTTCTGGAAACTGTTGATCTCCTGTCTGGTGAATTTGGCTGACTTCAGATCTTAACTGCAAGACTCAATTTATTGGCGAGAAAAGCAGAAGGCCCTGGTCTAGGACCGGATTCCCGGACCAGACCAAGACCTTCGCTCGAAACGGATTCGAGTTTACTGATGCATTGTATGGGAGTTAACTCTTGGTTACGAGTGCAACTTTAGCTCTTGCCGTATTCAGTCTGTCAAATGTTTTCTTGTACTCATAGGGATCTGTAGCGGAATCGATATTAACCAAAACCTGCTCCAACTGAGACACCTCAGCGTTAGCCTCAGATTCGTCAATCTCATTCACCGAGTGTGCTTCCTCCACAAGAACGGTCATAGAGTCTTTAAGGACTTCGCAAAAACCTGGCCCGACAGCAAATCTTGTGAAGGTATCGTTCTCCAGATATGACAGTATCCCTGGTTTTATGAAGGTCAGCATGGGGGTATGGCCAATCAATACCCCGAATTCGCCCATAATTCCCGGAGCAATGACCTCCTCCACTTCCTTGTCCAGCACTCTCCCCTTGGGGGTTACGAGTTCGACCTTAAATTTTTCAGCCATGAATTTCTCCCGGTCAGGCTGCCGCGCTTGCCAGTTTTTCCGCTTTTACTCTCACTTCGCTCATGTCTCCGACCATGTAGAAGGCCTGCTCCGGAAGGTCGTCAAGCTTGCCTTCAACGATCTCTTTGAACCCAGACACCGTATCTTGGATCTTTACATATTTACCAGGTGTGCCTGTGAATTCCTGAGCAACAAAGAAAGGTTGCGAGAGGAACCGCTGAATCTTACGTGCCCTAGACACCACTAGTTTGTCTTCTTCGGACAATTCGTCCATTCCAAGAATTGCAATAATATCTTGAAGATCCTTGTACCTTTGAAGTACCAACTGTATCTGTCGGGCAACCCGGTAGTGTTCCTCGCCAAGGACTCGAGGATCCAGAATTCGTGAAGTTGAGTCAAGCGGATCCACTGCGGGATAGATTCCCAACTCGGCCACCTGCCTGGACAACACGACTGTTCCATCCAAGTGAGCGAACGTCGTAGCCGGCGCCGGGTCAGTAAGGTCGTCCGCCGGAACGTAAATGCACTCAACGGCAGTAATCGATCCGTTCTTTGTCGAACAAATCCGTTCCTGCAATTCACCCATGTCAGTTCCAAGAGTCGGCTGATAGCCCACGGCCGAAGGCATACGACCCAGGAGAGCAGAAACCTCGGAGCCGGCCTGAGTGAAACGAAAGATATTGTCGATGAAGAGCATGACGTCAAGGCCCTGTTCATCACGGAAATACTCTGCCACCGTGAGGGCTGTAAGGGCTACTCGGGCACGGGCCCCCGGAGGCTCGTTCATCTGTCCATAAATTAATGCGGCTCGATCTATAACGCGTTCGCCCTCCGCCTTCTTTTGACCAGGAAGGACACCGCCCATTTCCAGATACAGGTCATTACCTTCTCTGGATCGTTCCCCTACTCCTGCGAACACGGATGTTCCGCCGAATTGCTTGGCAATGTTGTTGATGATTTCCATCATGAAGACCGTCTTCCCCACGCCCGCGCCGCCGAAGAAGCCAATCTTTCCACCCCTCATGAATGGCGCTATAAGATCGACGACCTTAATGCCGGTCTCCTGAATCGAGATCTGTACGACCTGATCTTCGAAAGCCGGGGCAGACCTGTGAATGGGACGTGTTTCTTCTGTTTTGATAGGACCTGCCTCATCCACTGGACGGCCGACCACGTTCATGATCCTGCCGAGGACTCCTCTTCCAACGGGAACTTTTATGGACGCCCCGGTGTTTTTTACCACCATTCCACGGACAAGCCCATCAGTGCTGTCCATCGCGATGGTGCGAACTATGTTGTCGCCAAGGTGCTGGGCAACCTCGACGACGAGATTGTCAGGTTCGTCGCTGATCGCGGGGTTGGTGATCAGAAGACCGTTATAGATCTCCGGAAGCGACTGTTCCGGGAACTCCACGTCAACGCACGGGCCGATTACTTGAACGATTTTTCCCTCATTCATATTAGGATGTCCTCCTGAAACCGTCTTCAAATAGCTTCTATAATTTGATTGTTGGGAGACAGTTTGGTTAGCCCTTCAGAGCCTCTGCTCCTCCCACTATTTCCATCAGTTCGGTGGTAATGCTCTCCTGGCGCATGCGGTTAGCCTTCAGGGTCAGCTTGTGAATCATTTCGTCCGCATTTGATGTTGCAGCTTCCATAGCCGTCATTCTGGCGCCATGTTCACTCGCCACTGAATCAAGCAAGCCGGCATAGACCTGCACTTGAACATATCTTGGGAGAATCGCCGCAAGGAGTTCTTCTTCCGACGGCTCATACAGATATTCTCTGCGCCGCTTCCAGCCTTCTTCCTCCGGCGTGACAGGCAAGAGCCTCTTGAGCGTGCCGACGTGCGTAACCGCTGTCCGAAAACTGTTATACAAGAGATACACCTCTTGGCACTCGCCGGAAACAAATTTGTCGGTTGCAACATCTACAATCTGCCCAGAGAGAGCAAAGCTAATGTTGTTCATCACATTGGTAAATTTCTCTACTATATTAACCGGACGCCGCCGAAAATAGTCGTTTCCCTTTCGGCCTACGTTGATCAGATCGACCTGGATTCCTTTCGCCTTCATTTCCTTAATGAAAGCCTCGGCACGCCGATTGAGGGTCACATTGAAGCCCCCACAGAGCCCACGATCCGATGTGATCTGAATCAGGATCACCTTTTCCGGAGGTCTGACCTGAAGCATAGAATGCACGCTGGGATTGGTTCGTACGGCCAAGGACATCAGCACTTCGCGCATTTTGTCTGCAAAAGGTCGTCCAGCCTTTATGGCTTCTTCTGCGCGCCTGAGTTTTGCCGCAGCCACCATTTTCATGGCGTTGGTTATCTTTTGGGTATTCTTAACGCTGGCGATACGTTTACGAATGTCTCGGAGGCTTGCCATATCGACCTCTGTATTACAATCTCATTCCTGATCCGGCTTTTGCAAAACCTTCTTCACTAGACCATCATCACATCAGACGATCGAAAGCTGCGGAGGCGTGAAGACGCCCTTGAACTCTTCAAGAATCTTTTTCATCTTGGTTTCGAGATCGGCGGAGATGATTTTCTTCTCTTTGATTTCGCTGAGCACTTCTGGGTATCGAGTCTCAAGGTAGGTCAGGTACTGCTTCTCGTACTCAACCAATGCTCTGACATCATATTCATCGAGGAATCCGTTGGTTCCCGCAAATATTGTGGCGACTTGCTTCTCTACAGGCATCGGTTCGTATTGCGGCTGTTTGAGGATCTCCACCAGACGAGTTCCCCTGGCTAATTGCGCTTGTGTCACCTTGTCGAGATCTGAGCCGAACTGGGCAAAGGCTTCGAGTTCTCGGAATTGAGCCAAATCCAGTCGTAATGAACCTGCAACTTGCTTCATGGCCTTGACCTGCGCGTTACCACCCACTCTGGAAACACTGAGGCCAACGTTGACAGCGGGACGGACCCCTGAGTAAAAAAGGTCGGTCGACAGAAAGATTTGGCCGTCAGTGATGGAAATGACGTTAGTAGGAATGTAGGCAGACACGTCGCCTGCCTGGGTCTCGATGACCGGAAGCGCAGTCAGGCTACCGCCTCCATGGGTTTCACCCATTTTTGCGGCTCGCTCCAACAGCCTAGAATGAAGGTAAAAAACGTCGCCTGGAAACGCTTCGCGTCCCGGGGGCCGTCTCAGGAGAAGTGATAACTGGCGATAAGCCGTAGCTTGTTTGCTGAGATCGTCGTATATGATCAGAGCGTGCTGGCCGTTGTCGCGATAGTACTCTCCCATGGTAACGCCTGAATAAGGAGCGATGTATTGCATAGGAGCCGGGTCGGAAGCGGTGGCGGAAATAACGATAGTGTACTCCATTGCACCGAACCGTTCGAGTGTCGCCACAACTTGTGCCACAGTGGAGCGCTTTTGCCCTATAGCCACATATATGCACACCACATCACCATCTTTCTGATTGATAATGGTGTCCACAGCTATAGCGGTCTTTCCGGTCTGTCGGTCGCCAATGATAAGCTCTCGCTGTCCCCTGCCGATGGGTATCATGGAGTCGATGGCTTTAATACCCGTCTGGAGCGGTTCTTTCACCGGTTGCCTCTTGATGATACCAGGCGCCACAACTTCGATCATGCGAAATTCGTTGGAGTCAATGGGCCCTTTGCCGTCAATGGGTTGCCCTAAGGCGTCGACCACTCTACCCTGCAATGCCTTTCCGACCGGAACTTGCACGATGCGGTTGGTCCTTTTAACGGTATCGCCTTCCTTGATGTGAACATCCTCTCCCAGGATTGCGGTGCCCACGTTATCCGCCTCGAGGTTGAGCACCATGCCCATGATGCCGCCGGGAAACTCCAGAAGCTCTCCGGCCATCGCGTTTTCGAGGCCGTGGAGTCGAGCAATGCCGTCCCCGACGCTGATAACGGTTCCCGTCTCGCTCACTTCGACCTTCTTGTCATAGTCCTGGATCTGCTGCTTAATGATTTGAGTGATTTCTTCGGCTCTGATCTGCATTGTCCCTATCCCTTCAGGCTTTCCTTGAGCTGGTTGAGTTGTGTACGAATCGTACCATCAATAACCATATCTCCGACCTTGGCAACAAGCCCCCCGATAAGGAAGGGGTCCACCTTGGTGCTTACAAGCACTTGCTTGCCGCTCATTCCAGAGAGGGCCTTGGTAATCCTGGCCAGTTCATCTTCATCTAAGGGCTGAGCACTGGTCACTTCGCCCCGTCTGATTCCCTTTATATCGTCCACTTCTTCTCGAAAGGCCTTTTCTACACCGTCGAGTTGGTCTATACGCTTACGGTCAATAAGAACATTGACAAAGTTGACCACCATCGGGGCTGTATCAATCTTCTTGAGGATCTCACCGGCAATCCTCTTCTTGTCTTCTTTGGTAAACACCGGGTTTAAAAGTACTTCACGGAAATCGTGTGACGCCTGCACCAGTTGACAAAGATTGGACAAATCCTGACCATATTTGTCCAGCGAGTTACTTTCCTGCCCAATCTCAACCAGTGCCCTCGCATAACGCTTTGCTAAAGTGGTATCGATCACTTCATACCCCCGACCTTAACAAGGTAATCCTCAGCAATCCTCTTTCGATCTGCATCGTTGATCTTCTCACGGATGAGCGACTCAGCCAATTGGACAGCCATCTCCACCGCCTCATTCTTCAAGGCGATCTTTGCTTTTCGAAGCTCTTGCTCAGCAGCAACTTTGGCCGCTTCTACCACGGTCAAAGCCATTCGGTCGGCATTGGCGACAACCTTTTCCGTTTCAGCGTCAGCCGATTTTTTTAATTCAGTGCGCATCCCTTCTAATTCTTTTTCCATTCCCGCTATTTTTTCTTTGTATTCTTCAATAATGCGCTCTGCCCTGTCGAGCTGCTCCTTAGCCTCCTCAAGGTCTCTGGCGATCTGGGCCTTTCTTTCAGAGAGAAACGAGACCAGCGGTTTTTTCAGGAAGTAGCCCAGGAGAGCAATAAGTGCCACGGTGTTGATTACTCGCCAAAGGAGCTTCCACTGATTCCATGGACTGGAATCTTCTGCGGAAGCGGCCTGAGCAGAAGACGCGAAAAGGACTAGTATCAGCAAGGATAATATGAGCAGGACGTTTCGAGGTTTCATTGAATGGACCTCCCCAGAATTTTTTCCGAAATCGAAAGGGCAAGGGGAGCCATCTCTTCCTTAAGGGTCTTACGAACGTCAGTCGCCTCCAAATGAATAGAGGCCTTCATCTCGTCCACTATCCGTGCCGCCTCAGAGCGGGCCTTTTCCAGGACATCCGCCTCAACCTTCTTGGCATCCGCCAACAGGACAGCCTTTTCCTGCGAGGCGGCTAGTCTAGCCTTGGACAATTCTTCTTGGTGTCGCTGTTCCTGGTCCTGGACGTTTTTTTCCAATTCCAGAGCCTTGTCGCGGTCTTTCTTTATCTGAGCTTCTCTATCCCGCATTTTGGCCATTATGGGTTTGTACAGGACGGCATTCAGAATCAGCAGCAGAACCACGAAGTTCGCGATCTGAATGAACAGAGTGAAGTTTAGTTGAATCACTGGCGTAATCTCCCGATTCGCGAAATTTTGCGAGTCTCCGGAGTTCCTCCCGACTGAAGAGCGTGCCGGCTACTCAATCACGACAGCTTGATTTTTCTTTGAATAGGATATTAAGCGAGACCTAAGTTGAAAATGATCTGATACGATAACATCCACCCCTACAGGTGTCAACATCTTTTTGGTGGAGTGTCGGTTTGACTGGCAGGTAAGGGCTAGCGACCGTCTTTATGCAAAGACGCCTCGTCAGTCTCCTGACGCTCAAGATTGAGGCTGTCATCATAAGTCGGAGGCCACGCTTGCGCCGAAATGGCTTCGAGAGGTTCATCATCTCTGGGGGGGGCGTCATCAACACAGGCCAATGCAGGAATTTCCGCTTGTACAGACGACATGCTGCATGTTCCCTCAAAAATAACCCCTTCTTCTACCACGAGGCTCGGCGTACGTATGTTTCCGTAAACTTTGGCGGGCGGATAAAGCTCTATCTTTTCGGTGGCGGTAAGATTCCCGTGAACTTCTCCGGCTATTTTCAAGACATTAGAATGAATCTCGGCGTGTATCATTGATTCGCTACCAACTACCAATGTTCCACGACTGATGATCTCGCCTTGGAAAGTGCCGTCCAGATGCACTACCCCCGAAAAAGAGAGTTTGCCTGCAAATTCAGTCTGTGATCCGAGAAATCCGGTCACCGTGTCGCTCTTGGCCTTTCTAAATCGGAGCATGTATCCTCCACCTTTCCGGGGCCTGATTCTTCTGGATGCGGCCGTGGTCAGCCACTTCTTCCATAGCATAGACAAATTCAAGGTTCAAGACAGAAATCCATCTATTCGATCCCTTTTAAGAATTTACCACCTTCAGTAGTAAAAACGTCGCATGCTCACGTTGACCAACACTGAAACCGCAAGAAAAGAGGATAAAAGCGAAGACCCACCATAACTCAGAAAACTCAAAGGCACTCCTACCACTGGAAGTAGCCCCATCACCATGCCCACATTAATCGTAACATGCCAGAAAAGAACGGCGGTACATCCGAACGCCACCAGCGCGCCAAAATCGTCCCGCGCCTTACCCGCTATTGCGAAGCCACGCAAAAGAAGGGCGCAGAAGAGAAGCAATACTATAGCACATCCGACAAATCCCCACTCCTCTGCCAGAATGGAAAAAATAAAGTCTGTGTGCTTGACCGGCAGGAACATGAACTGATTTTGGGTTCCCTTGAGAAACCCTTTCCCAAGAAGTCCTCCAGATCCAATTGCTATCTGCGATTGGATAATATGATATCCTGCACCTAAAGGATCGTAATCCGGGCTCAAGAAAGTCAGGAGTCTCTTTTTTTGATACTCAAGAAGAAGTCGGTTGCCGACCCAAATCAAGAGTGGGAGGGTTACAAGTATCAAGCCGGATGTCCAAAGAAGGGTGCGAGCCGCCACCCCGGTGAACAAGATCATCGATATGGCTACCATTACAATCACGGTTGCCGTTCCAAGGTCCGGCTCGATCAAGACCAAGAGTACAGGAATGACCACGAGTAGGAATGGCTGGAGCAACTCCGCGAAGTTGAGACCTGCCTTTCCCACCCTGCCCTGAAAATATTTGGCCAAAACAATTACAACGGCTAGCTTGGCAAACTCAGAGGGTTGAAACCTCATCAGTCCGAGGTCTATCCATCGCCTTGACCCGGCCGTGACCCTCCCAAGAGACCAGACGATAACCAGCGCTACAATGATAAATACGTAAAACCAGACTGCCCAGCGTTCCAAGATACGATAATCAAAAAGTAAGAATATCGCCGTTATAACCAAGCCTAGACTAAACCACGTCATTTGCCTCACGACAAAGGACCGGCCGGAAGGCCCCATAGGGGCGGTGGCGCTGAAAATTAAGCAAAGACCGATTCCTGCAAGCACGAGGCTGATGAAAATAAGGGGCCATTCAAATAAAACCCTGTTGGCCCAATGGATGTTGGATGCCGGTATAGACATGTCATCGGTCCGAATCGCTCAAATACTTCACGACAGTTGCTCGTCAGAAAACCTTAGGAAATGAATATTCGGAAGGATTACTCGGCCACCACGTCGTGCAACGTTTTCCAGCTTGTCCACTCCGTGGGATCGGCATACACCGAGCTTATTCCTTGTCTCCCATGTCCGGATACGAGTCGGAGGTCATCATTCTATTGGATCTTGGGTCGCCTCGACACCGTAATAGCGTGAAATTATTTTACGGGCTATTGGAGCTGCAGTGGCTCCGCCGCCCCCGCCGTGCTCCACGATTACTACAAGGGCCATTTTTTGTGGCCGATCATCTACGTAGGCCACAAACATGGCATGGGTTCTCTCGTGGTAGGGAATCTGGTCTCCCTCGAAAGTATTCTGTCTCGTGCTTATCACTTGGGAGGTGCCTGTTTTTGCCCGCACCGTAATGCCCGGGATCAAACATCGTTTCCCAGTTCCTCGCCGGTCCTGCACTACATCCCGCATGGCAGACCGCAATGTTTCCATATCTTTCGGCTCAAGAGGAATGTTCCAGCGCACCATTGGCGAATGTTCATAAATGACATCTCCTTCCGAAGACCGTATCTGTTTTACAATGGCGGGCCTCATCAATTTGCCTCCATTCGCAAGTGCGGCGGTCATCACGGCAAGTTGAAGTGGAGTGGACAGTACATATCCCTGACCAATCGCAATTGTTACTGTTTCTCCCTCTTTCATTGGCTCCCCGTAAGTGCGCATCTTCCACGCTGAAGTGGGTATCAAGCCTGGCAATTCTTGAGGAAGCCCCAGGCCGGATGGTTTTCCCAGGCCGAAGAGCGAGGCCCAGCGCGCCATGCGATCTGCTCCCGTTCGAAGCCCGATCTCATAAAAATAGATGTCGCAAGACTCTACAATTGCCCTATGGAGATCTATCTTGCCATGGCCGTAATGATTCCAGCAACGAAAGACCACCCCGCTTAACTCGAATTCACCCTTGCAAGTAAACTTTTGGTCGGTCTTGACCGTTCGTTCGGCTAGGGCGGCCGCAGCCGTGATAATTTTGAACGTGCTGGCGGGCGAATACAAGCCTCTTATGGATCTATTCTCAAATGGGTGGAGCGGATCGCCGTTGAGATTTTTCCACTCACGCTCTGAGATGGACGGAGAAAACAGGTTTAAATCAAAACCGGGCTTACTGAGCATGGCAATTATTCGTCCGGTATCCGGGTCAATGGCTACAACTGACCCTGCTCTGTCTACAAAAATCTCCTCGACATATCTTTGCAGTGCAGTGTCTACTGTTAGGATGATGTCTGAGCCGGTTCTGGCAGGCTTTCTGGTAAGATCCGAAAGTTGTCGTCCCTTTGCGTCAATTTCAATCTGTTCCCACCCTTCTTCTCCCTTAAGATAGCTTTCGTATTCTCTTTCTATGCCGGACTTACCAATTTGGTCACCAGGCCTATATCCGACCTTTACCCCTTTCGCCAACTCATCGGCTGATATCTCTCCCAGAGTTCCGACTACGTGACAAAGAGTCTCTCCGAAAGGATAGATCCTGTATGGCTTGGTTTCGAGAACGACACCCTTCAGGTCGGCAAAGCGAGCTTGTATAAGTGAAACCTCTTCGAGAGTCACATTCTTTTTAATTGGATAGCTTATGAACTTGGGAACCGCTCTGCCACGCTCTATGAGACTGCGCATCCTCTCCTGAGCGATTCCCAGAATGGGTGAGCAGGTTTGGATGACATCCTGTGGGTTTTCTAATTCTCCGTGAAGGATAGAGAATGTGAAGCTGGGCTTATTCTCGGCAAGGACAAGCCCGCTTGAGTCCAGAATCCGTCCTCGAGACGGAGGAAGTCTCACCAGCCGAACCCTGTTGCTGCGAGACATTTCTTCAAATGAATCCCCCTGAGTCAATTGTAAACGCCACAATCCGACAGTCAGTGTTCCCAGGACAACGAGCACTATTAGTGTAGCAATTCTTATCCTATTGACGAATTGATCCGGAGAACTGCTCATGGTGACTAATTCAGAAGTCATCGCAATCCTACCAGCCTCGAGTAACCCTCCCACAATCGATCCATAGATGGGATCAACAAGATAGAAGTCAAACCCGTAACAAATGATTTCACAGCAATCCATCCGGCTGCAACAGGTCCAAACCCGATTGGACCCATCGGCCATCTCAAAAGCAACACTGCACCTGCACCAAAAACCGACGCCACGAACACGACTATAAATCTCCCCGACAAGGCATCCATATCAAAATTTGCGTTCACGTAGTTGCAGCAAACAAAGACTATGCAGTAGATCAATGCAAAAAGCCCAGTAGGAGAGCCGGACAGAGAATCCGCAAGGATACCGGCTATAAAAGCGAAGGCCAAGCCGGTGGGCAGGTTCATTGTGAGACCTGCCCAAACTACAAGAATCAACATCAAGTCCGGTTTGTGTTCAGCAGCAAAGAAAAATCCCAGAGACGTGGTTTGAAGAAACAAGGCTACCATTCCGGCCGTGAGAGCAAAGGCGATTTCCTTCAACGTTTTTCCTCGAGGCTCGGGCGGATGTCGAATCCCCCACGCGAGGCCAGAATGACCAGAACTTCTTCGATGGCTGAGAGGTCGGACGCGGGTGTGACACTAGCTTCCAAGAAAAGCCCCTGGTCACCGATCCGAACTGACTTGATTTTTCCCACGCCCAGTCCAGGGGGAAACATCCCGTCAAGACCAGAGGTTACCACTTCGTCACCTGGTTCTAACTGGGATTTCAAGTTTATGTACCGTAGGATGCATCCGCGATCCAGAGATCCTTTCAAAACGCCTCTGTCCCGTGTTCGAACGACTCTGCAGTCCAAGGATAGGTTCGGGTCGGTAATCAGGAGGACTTGGGACATGTCGGCCGAGATCCTTATTACTCTACCGACTACCCCCTCCGGCGCGGTGATAGACATACCGGCAAGGACACCGTCCTCGGATCCACGATTAATAAAAATTGTTCGATACCATCCCGAGGCGTCCTCCCCTATTACCTGAGCCACCAGAGAAGGAAACTCATGACTTGCCTTGATGTTAAGCAATTTTCTCAGACGCTGATTCTCGTTTTCTCTCGCCAACAGTGTTGCCTTGTCCCGCCTAAGCTTTCGAACTTCCTCCTTCAGTTCCATGTTTTCCTTCTTGACCCCAATCAGATCAACGTAAGTCCCCCAAATGTCCGCAACACCTTTGTGAAGTCCGAAAACCCCTTGTTCCAGTGGACGCAACAGACTGTAGAGCAACCCGCTTACGAGCCAGGTATCCGGTCTTTTTGCAGACGAGAATATCAGGAGAAGACTGCTCCCGAGAAGAACGATAATTATTACAATATCACGAATGGAGCGAGGCATATTCTTGCGCGTAGGAATCAGGCTGATCAATTTTGGGGATCGGCAATCACATTCCGATACGTGTGTTTTCTAAGTCTTCAAACAAAGAGTCAGTCAACCGCCGATCAAATTAGACCTTTCGTGCATTGGGATCTCTTGCCCCTTCTTCCTGCAATTGTTCAGTCCAGATTCTTGATCCAATCCCCCATAATTACGTATGATTGAGACAAATGTTCATCCTTTGATCAGGATATCACGCAGTAAGTCAAAGTGTTCGAACACAGCGCCGGATCCGACGACCACAGTAGACAGCGGATCGTCCGTCACGATTACCGGCAAACAGGTCTCACGCCGGATCACCTCATCCAAATTCTTCAGCAGTGAACCGCCGCCCGTCAAAACTATACCGTTGTCCACTATATCTGCCGCCAGTTCAGGTGGGGACATTTCCAAAGCCGTTTTTATTGTTTCGACTATGGCCCGAACAGGTGCGGATATGGCTCCTGCAACTTCATTGGAACGTAAAGCTATGACTTTGGGGATCCCTGCAATAAGGTCTCGCCCTTTTACCTCGATTATCGATTCCTCCTTTTCATAGCAGGCGCTTCCAATCATCATCTTGATCATTTCTGCCGTGCGTTCTCCTATCAGTAGACTATATTTCTGCTTGACGTAACGTATGATTGAACTATCGATTTTGTCCCCGGCCACCCTCAGCGACTTAGAATAGACAATATCCGACATTGAAATAAGAGCAACCTCGGTGGTTCCTCCACCGATATCGACAATCATGTTGCTTGTCGCTTCAGTAATGGGCAAGTTCGCTCCCAAGGCCGCAGCAATGGGCTCTTCCACCATGTACACTTGACGAGCGCCCGCGCTTTCCGCCGCCTCCCTTACCGCCCTCATCTCCACTTGGGTGACTCCAGAAGGCACACATACGACTATCCGCGGCTTTACGAGAAACTTCCGGCGATGGATTTTGAAAATGAAGTGCTTCAACATAGCCTCTGTCACTTCGAAATCCGCTATTACGCCGTCCTTCATGGGACGTATTGCCTTGATGTTATCAGGGGTTCGCCC
Source organism: uncultured Desulfomonile sp. (assembly GCA_903853735.1). The sequence goes on from CAINUH010000415.1 coordinate 12,751, forward strand.
AAGCATTTTCTTGGCATCCGTCCCTACGGCAACTATCCTGGGCCCTCGCCTCAGATCGGTCTTTATAGCCACCACGGAAGGCTCAGACAGTACGACTCCCTGTCCGGGCACGTACACAAGGGTGTTCGCAGTACCGAGATCGATGGCCATGTCGTTGGAAAAAAGCCCGAAGACCGAGTCAAGAAACATTGCAGGTATTCCCCGATTGGACCATCTTGTCCAAAAGCGATGCAGCGAAATCTAACAGAAGCGGGCCACGTGATCAAGTTCGCCTGTCTTTGATCCGCCCTGCCCTCACTATCCTTGCCCATTGAGGCATACACGAGACACGTTTTACAAACTCACCGGTCTGGTGACCGAATTGGCTGGGATGCTCCGAGAATATAATGTCGCATACATTATTATACCGGAAAACGGCGTTTGTTAAAAGGTTTTCAAGAGGAAGGCAACTGGTGGCGCATTAGCCCAACTTCGACACTAACAACGGTTAACTTGTTGTTATTGTAGGATTTGGTCATTTTATTTGGCACTACATTCGTCGTTAAGAAACCCTCATCTTGATATCACCAGCCTTTTTGTTGCCATACCCCCCAAAACCAGGCTTGGCACACTTGCTGCATATCAAAGTTGCACTAACTGTGGACTCTGCATCGACGCGTGCAGTGGTCGTAGACTGAAGTTTAAGGGCCTCCCACGGTCAATAACTGTGACAAGTTCACCTTGTGAAGCGCGTTACTATCCTTTGTGCACGAGGTCAAAGCTCTCCGAGAAAGGCAGGTTGGGATGTTCCGGGGTGATTCTAACTACGTATCCATAAAGGCCAGTGTTGCTTAAGGGTATGAGTCCGGAGAAAACGACCGTGTTAGAGGTTTCTGATACCAATTTGGGGGGGGCGGGTGTTAGGGGGGTTGTGTGGCGGACCTTGAAATTGCCCCATAGATCTATAGGACCGTGCAGGAGTTCTACCTTGATTTCCGAAGGACTGTGGCCAGAGGTGTCCACATGCACGACCACCTCTACGTCTTTTCCCTTTATTGCGTCAGAATCATCTCGTATTTCAACGCTAAGTATGGCGATATTGCCCCAATCCTCGCGAATCTTCCTTTTCCATTCGACCATTTTTTTCAGACCGGCGTAATTTCCTGACCGAAGTTCCTCGAAATCCCTTGCAGCAGACACATAACATGTTTCCACGTAATCGGAGACCATCCTGTGAGCATTGAACACCGGGCAGATCGTCTGGATTGACCTCTTCATCATCCGGATCCATTCCCTGGGAACATCGTCAATGCCTCTTTCGAAAAAAAGCGGTACCACGCTTTCCTCGAGCAAGTCGTATAAAGCTCGACTCTCTATATCGTCTTGGTATTCAGCACTGTCATATTCTTCGCCCCAACCAATGGCCCAGCCGTTGTCTCCCTGGTATCCTTCGTCCCACCATCCATCCAGAACGCTGAGATTTATTGCTCCGTTTGCAGAAGCTTTCATTCCAGAGGTGCCACAAGCTTCAAGTGGGCGCCGAGGGGTGTTGAGCCACACATCCGCTCCTTGCACCATGTACCGGGCTATGTTCAGATCATAATCTTCCAAGAACGCTATTCGTCCGCGGAAAATATCTCTTTTACTCAGCTCAACTATTTTGCGTATGAGTTGTTTGCCGGTGTCATCTGCGGGATGAGCTTTTCCTGCAAAGATTAGTTGAACTGGCCGCTCCGGAAGCGACAGGATTCTCGCAAGTCGCTCGGGTTCCCGAAAAAGCAGTGTCGCCCGTTTATAAGTAGCAAAGCGTCGTCCGAAGCATATAGTCAGCGCTTCTGGATTGAGCATATTGTCGGCTGCCTCGATTTCCTCTAATGGTGCCTTTCGAGCCCTCAGCTTGTCGGCTAAGCTCCTGCGCGCATAATAAACCAGCCTAGTTCGGCATCGTTCATGTGTGCGCCACAACTCGGTGGCTGGGATTTTCTCGGCTCGCTGCCATATTTTTTCATTGTCCGGGTCTTCGGTCCATCCTGACCCCAGGTATCTGTCATAGAGCTTACCCAGGTCACGTGATATGTAAGACGGAATGTGGACGCCGTTGGTGATAGGCACGATAGGCACGTCTTCCCGGTCTGCATTAGGCCATACCTCGTGCCACATTTCCCGGGTGACTCTCCCGTGTAGTTTGCTCACGCCGTTGCTCCTGGAAGTCAATCTTAGTCCTAGAACTGGCATCCAGAAACCCTCAGAGCGATTTTCCGGGTTTTTTCTTCCTAGGCCCAGGAAGGTTTCGAAGTCCATGTCTAGGTCGCGAACGAGGTTAAGGAAGTATTTTTCCATCAGAGGCCTTTCAAACACATCGTTTCCAGCAGGGACGGGCGTATGTATGGTGAGAATGCTCTGGCTGGTGACCATTTCGCGAGCCTCTTCGAGGGACAAACCTTCTTCTGACACGAAGTACCGCATCCTCTCCAGCAACGTGAACGCAGCATGTCCTTCGTTGAGGTGGTACACCGACGGCTCAATTCCTAAAGCTCGGAGAACTTTACAGCCCCCCACCCCCAGGAGGATCTCCTGTCTCATTCTCATTTCCACGTCGCCACCATAGAGTCTGGCCGTGATGCTCCTCAATCGTTCCGGATTTTCCGGGATGTCTGTATCGAGCAAATACAGTGGAATACGTCCAACGTCGACTTTGAGAATTCGACTCCGGACAATCTCTCCCGCGAGATTCACGTCGACGAGGAGAGCACCACCTGCCTGATCCGTCTGCTTTTCCAAAGGGAGTGTGTCGATCTCCGTTCTAGGGTAATATTCTTGTTGCCAGCCATCCTTACTCAGACTTTGTCGGAAATATCCTTCTTGGTACATGAGCCCTATCGCCACCAAAGGCAAGTTTAGATCGCTTGATGACTTCAGGTGATCTCCGGCCAGAACACCGAGGCCGCCGGAGTATATTGGTAGGCATTCGCTCAGGCCGAACTCCAAGGAAAAATAGGCGGTGATAAAATCCACCGGCCTTTCCAGCCTGTATTCGTATGATCGCTTCCGCTGCATGTAGCCATGAAATTTCTGTCGGACACGCTCCGCGTGTTCCAGGTATCCTTCGTCTTTGCTTATTTCAAGCAGCCTGTGGCTGGATAGGCGAACCAGTGTTTGGAGAGGATTGTGGTTGGTATCCTGCCAAAGTTGCTCGTCGAGATATTCGAACAACTCCACCGCTTCAGTATTCCAGCAGAACCACAGGTTGCCGGCTATTTCTCTCAGACTCTCAAGGCGCCCCCCCGTAGGGGGGACTACTACATATTTCCTCAAAGACATCGTAACCCCTTAAGATAGTTTTTTCCGGCATCGAGGCCTGAATGCAGAATCGTAGAAAGGTCAGTCGGATCAGACTCCTTGCGGATGTTTAACCTTAACACATTCTATTCCATGCCTGAAGCAGGGAACTCAAATCACGGGTTGCCCACACAGACAGTTCCGTTGACGCACCTTTCTTGCTCGAAGCCTCGGCAATACAAAAATCGTTAACGTCTTTGCCTTAACTGGAAGTCCTTTGCGATTTAGGATCTCGAAAAAGTTGACTTCACTCTTCGGTATGGGTAAGCATAAGGATGCGTACTTGGTTTAACCCCGTTTGCAGACGACCGGCATCTAGAAACCGGGGTGGCTGAAGATTATCATCTTGGGCTTACCATTCAACGGGGAATTTGAATCTCGTCCTTTTTGTTTTATAATCCAAAACAACTCTTGGGAGTTGGACTGCACCAGACTGCGAAAGAAAAGGATTTCCGATGGCAAGTTCTGAAATCTTGAAAGACAGGCTGATCCTTGTGGTGGACGACGAAGAGGACGTCCTGGACATTATCGAGGAGGAGTTGTCAGATGCGGCTAGTGTCACCCTGCACACGGCAACCACTTTTGAGAAAGCGCAGCAGTATCTCGTCTCCTACACCTACGATCTGGTAATCCTTGACATTATGGGAGTTCGAGGATTCGATCTTTTGCAGATCGCCGAGAATGCAAACTTTCCCGTAGTGATGCTCACCGCGCACGCGTTTACCCCGGAAGCCCTCAAAAAATCGATCCAGCTTGGAGCGAGAGCGTACTTACCAAAAGAAAAGCTTGGCTCGCTCGTACCTTTCCTGGAGGATGTTCTGAAACTCAACTATCAATCAGCCTGGAGCAAGGCATTGGATCAAGTGGGAAGCCTTTTCAACAAGAAGTTTGGATCAGGCTGGCGCAAATCAGAGGAAACATTCTGGGAAGATTTCGAAAAGGAATTGTCCATAGACGAAGCTGCCATAATCAAATAGCGCTTCCCCTGTGTGAACCGTAGGAGAAAGTATGCGGCTTTTCAAACCGGACTTAAGCCCTTTAAACGTTCAATAGAGCCTGAATGGCTGTATGGTGCGGCGCGTACACGAGGTCTCTCATGCGCCGCCACGGTTGAGATAGAAAAAAATATTACAATAACAGAGGGAGTTTTCCCCATGAGCGATGTAGTAATAGTCTCAGGGTGCCGTACCGCAATAGGCGAGTTCGGCGGCACTCTACGTGATGTTCACGCTGCGAAAATTTCCAGTGTGCCTATGAAGGCCGCCATAGACAGGGCCGGGATTTCACCGGATATTATTGACGATGTCCGCTTCGGATGCTGTCTGAACCCAACCGATGCCATGAATGTTACGCGAATCGGGGCACTCATTGCTGGGATTCCTGATACGGTTCCCGCAGTGACTATCAATAGGGTTTGTATTTCCGGTATGGAGGCCGTCCTCTCCGGTGCTGCTATGATCAAGGCCGGCGTCGCCAATGTCATACTGGCAGGCGGTGTAGAGCACATGTCCGGGGTTCCATTCACCCTTGAAAAGGCTCGATGGGGCGTCCGGATGGGTAACGAGACCATAACGGACGCCATGCAGACGGGCTTACATTGCGGTTCACATATCTTGACATATCCTGATGATGGTCCTTTTGAGTTTTTCAGGGGCAAACCATACATAATGGGTCATACCGCGGAATTTGTGGCCGCCAAATGCGGGATCACCCGGCAGGAGCAGGATGAGATCGCTCTGCGCAGTCACAACAACGTGGAACGCGCAACGAATGACGGGTCGTTTTCGGAAGAAATAGTGCCCGTGACCATTCCTCAGAAAAAAGGCGCTCCGAAAATCTTTGACAAGGATGAGCATTTCCGCCCGGGGCTCACCATGGAAGCCCTAGCCAAACTCAGCCCGGCTTTCATCCCCAAAACAGGCACCGTGACGGCAGGTAATTCCAGCGGAATCAACGACGGCTCAGCGGCCCTGATAATTATGTCCGAGGACCGAGCGAGGACTGACGGCCTCAAGCCTTTGGCCCGAATAAAGGCTGTAGGAATGGGGGCTTGTAATCCGACTGTGATGGGCCTAAGCCCGATTCCAGCCGTTCACAACCTCCTTAATCGCTCCGGGATGAGTCTGGATGATTTCGAACTCATAGAACTCAATGAAGCATTTGCTGCTCAGTACCTTGCCTGTGAGAGGGAGCTTAAGCTCAACAGAGAAATCACCAATGTCAATGGTAGCGGCATAGGCCTTGGGCACCCCGTGGGATGCACTGGCGCCAGGCTCATTGTCTCCCTGATTTATGCCATGAAAAAGAGAAATAAGAGTCTAGGTTTGGCCACACTCTGCGGCGGCGGCGGGGTGTCGATGGCCTGCGCGATTGAAATGGTGTGATCGAATCATCCCGTGGGTATTATGTATGGAGATGCCCTACCACACATGTGCTGCGTATAGGATCATGCGAATCAGGAAAATCATGATGATGATCAACGCCAGCACTCCGACCATTCTGTGCAGCCGTCGACCGATATCTAAGAACCTATGTGTTAAAGACTTGAAACTACCGGCGCGCTTGTCCTTGAAAACAAACTCTTCAAGGAGACTCCAGGCAGCCAAAGCAATGGCTATCACGACTAGGTATTTCATCTATTCTCAAGGGAAAAGTTTCAACCATTTTGATAATAGGTACCGGTTATCCTAGTCTATATGTCTTAAAACCGCCACTGTTTGAGTTGTCTTGAAAAGCAAAGTAGCCTGGTCTTGCACCATGTTGATAAGCTTCCAGAAAATGCACGGCACCATGAACGATTTCGTGGTCTTCCACGATCCTGTTGGAAGGATCGAATTGTCTGCCGAACAAGTCGTGCGGGTATGCAACCGTCGGTTGGGCGTGGGGGCTGACGGCATAATAGTGATTAGGCCGTCAAATAATGCAGATTTTTTCATGGACTACGTGAATTCAGATGGATCATCGGCGGAAATGTGCGGAAACGGCATCCGGTGTATGGCCAAGTACGCTTACGACAGCGGTCTCACTGACAAAACAACACTTGCGATAGAAACGAGAGCTGGGATCAAGGTTCTTGAGATTTTCACGGGAGCCGATGGCAAAGTCAACCGTGTTCAGGTAAACATGGGATCGCCTTTATTCCACCCCAAGGACATTCCCACAATTATTGACTCGGGCCACGTTCCCATAGTGGACTATCCCATTGAAGTTCAGGGGCAAGCATTTCTTGCTTCAATGGTCTCGATGGGCAACCCCCATTGTGTAATAGTAGTGGATGGCGAGATAGGCCCTCTTCCCAAACTATACGGCGCTTCCATAGAGACCCATCCTTTGTTTCCGGCCAAGACGAATGTGGAATTTGTTAGAGTTGTTGATCGGAGAGTCTTGCTGATGCGGGTGTGGGAGCGCGGTAGTGGGGAAACCTTTTCGTGCGGGACTGGAGCGTGCGCTGCAGCCGTAACAACTACCCTTAAAGGCTTAACCGATTCTCAGGTAATAGTGCAACTCGTAGGAGGCGACTTAACGATAGCCTGGAAAGGAGACAACGCTGACGTGTTCATGATCGGCCCTGCGACAACAGTTTACAATGGCAACATAACCATTTGAATCTACCAGATAATCTATCTTGACATCAAGCCAATCTTAGACTAAGTGTTTTCTAGTGAGCACGGCCTCTGGAATCCAACAAGACTTGCTGGGCCTGCTCAAACAGGTTTGATGAACTTAATGATTCATGAATTTGGTGGAGAAGCAAAGGCCGGCCAATAGTGGAAAAAATAGCCGTATAAGGGCAGGCGATGAAATGAGATATCTTAGATGTAGATCTGGTCTCACTAGTGTAGAGATGGTTTTTGCCGTCTTGGTAATATCCATGATGGTAGGGATCTATCTATTTCTTGTAGATTCGTACAAGAACCGCAGAATGAGCGAACAGGCTGCGAAGGTCCTAATGCTTGCCGCCAGGGCTCAGGAAGATTTTTTTGCCAAGGAACACCGCTATTTTGATGCGGAAATATCCGGCAGCGGTGGAGACGGCTTTCTGGTTACACCGGAAGGTCAAAGGACCTCGGTGCAGGTCCCGCCCAAAGTGATCCTGAGCCTTAAGTCCAGAGGGAAAGACAGGGCAGCTTTCACTGGACAGGCTTATTACGCAGATAGCAAGCTCTTGCACAAGTACGACTCTGAGACGGGAAAGATCACTACCACTGATCGCGTTCAGGATGATCCAGGATGAAGCAAGAATTTCTAGCGGCCTTCAGGCGCCATGAAATATATGTTGTTGCAACGGTTATTGCTCTTGTCTTTGTAGCAGCGATGGGGATTGTGGCATGGCTTCTTCAGAGTTCCGTGCTAACGCCTCCCTACGAAAGTCTCAGCGATCTTGACCTAAAGCAGGTCTTTGCCACAGCCTATTTACGTTTTCGCGAGGACGACGGAACGCCCTATCTGAAAGTTGAACTCCACAATGGTACTTTGTGGTGGATAAAGAAACTGGAGTTTGATTTTGAAGGGATTAGCTATGCTCTCCGAGAATCTGATACCTTTCGTCCGCTCCATTTTGGAGCGGCGAGATGCAATCTGAAAAAGCCTCCGCTCTCCCGAAACCGCGTCGAGTACGATCTAAGAATTTTGAAGGCCTACGGGTATGCCCCCGCTCAGGTTCAGTGGGACCGTGGTCCCGAGAAGATCGCCGGTGGTAACGTAGCTGGAACTCGTCAAAATTAGACGTTATGTTAGTCTGTTAATCAGTTTATCCTGCTGTTCAATTGTTCCCGAAGAATTATCTTGAAGATTGCTGCAGAAGGCCTTACTCATAATGTCGTGGCTGACATTGGTGGTGATGACGGACTGCCGCGTCATCCACTTGTTCCTTTTATTTACACAGGAGAGTCCCTGTATTCTTCACGTGATCATTTCATACGGAGGGAGTTATGCAGACTCAGTTTACTGTCTCAAGAAACGATTTTGAAAAAGCCTTGTCCAAGGGACGGCCACCGAACATAGTAAGCTTATTTCCTAATTCCAAGGCATTAATTGTCAGCGGCAAAGTTATAGACCGGGCTGCTTTGGCGAAGGGCCATTCTATAGCTATTGCCGCATCAGTCCGTAATTCTTTTGTGGCACGCGGGGCCCTCATGGCCGCCCAGCGAGCAAATGGGGCGATTATCATAGAAATCGCCAGATCCGAGGGCGGCGCGGATGCATACTGTGATGTCAGTCTGTGGAATATGGCGAGATTGGTTGACTCGCTCTGTAACGAACTGTGCATCACTGTTCCCATAGCCATCCATGCCGATCACTATGGAATTAAGAAAAGGCTGGACATAGATTCAGCCAGGAACGAGATACCCAGCTTGTTTGATGCAGGAATAACTTCTATAGCCATTGATGCCTCACATCTTCCAGATGCGGACAATTTGCTGGCCAACATTGCTCTGAGCCGCTATGTCCCTGCATGGTCCGGATATGAAACTGAAGTTGGAGAGATCAAGGGCAAGGCGGGTTTATCAACAGTTGCGGAGGCCCAATTTCTTATTCAGGGGCTAAATGCTCACGGAATCTTCCCGGACTGGATCGCCCTTAACAATGGGACTACCCACGGCATAGAAGCCAGCGACGCAGGGATACAGGTGGACTTGACCGGAGATATTCACAGGGCACTCGAAAAATACAAGGTGTCCGGCGCACAGCATGGCACATCAGGGAACAGTTTTGACAGACTCAGAGCTATTGCCGACAGGACCCGGACGACAAAGGCTAATGTGGCTACTGCTCTTCAGATGGTATCGTGGGGACTAAAGGTAAATGAGTATGGCAACGCCATTCAGGATGAAAACGGCGATTTCATGAAGATGTCCGATGCCGGTCCATCGGATGAAATGTGGAATAAAATGGTTTCTTTTGCTCGCTAGAAAGGCTGGAAAGGCGGCGATTTTAAGAAACTCAACCGCCCATTTGAAAACAAGCTCCTGGGACTGCCCAGGGAAGACCGTGAGAGAATGGTAAAGGGTGTAGAGGATTTTGTTTATCTGCTAATTACCGAAGTGTTTAACGGAGCAGACACCGCGCCTCTTGCCATAGAGACTATTCTCAAGGCTGGCTCGTTCAATCTTGACCCTAAGGCTACCCGTATAGAAGATCCTTCGGAATGGACTGAGGCCGCATTGAGAAAGAGAGCTGAATCTCTGACCAGTGACAAGGGGCCCAAAGGTAGCTTTGACGATTAAACCAGCCTTTCTCTTCTGGGGAATCGCGTTACGGCAAGGAATGTAATCCATGGGCACTGGAAAATGGGGTATTACTCGTCAGGCGGCGATGGATTTGATGGAGCAGTCCCTTGAGGCTGAAAACTTGAGGAAACACTCCGAGGCTACGGAAGCCATCATGAGAGCATTGGCCCCCAGGTTTAACGAAGACCCGGAAATGTGGGGTATCGCGGGACTGCTCCATGATCTGGACTATAATGAAACCCGAGAGGCGATAGACCGGCACGGACTGGTTACTGAGAAGATACTGGCAGATAAGGGTGTCCATCCGGACGTCATCGAGGCGATCAAATTCCACAATGCTGAGCACCTGGGGTTGACAGCGACCAAGCCGATACACTTTGCCTTGAGCGCGGCGGAAACCATAACCGGGATGATAGTGACCACCACGCTGGTCTATCCTGATAAGAAGCTGGCAAGCGTAAAATCCAAGTCGGTCGGAAAGAGAATGAAAGAGAAGGAGTTTGCACGCGCCGTAAACAGGGATCGAATTCTTCTCTGCGAAAAGATCGACATACCCTTGGACGAATTTATCAGCATAAGCATCGAGGCCATGAAAAAAATAAGCGATCGCCTGGGATTGTGAAAGAATTGCAAGAGACAAAGCTCACGCCGGTTGTGGTCATCAGGCAGGTTATGTCCCTCTCTCCACTCTAGCCGCCTTTTCTTCTACGGCTTTTCTTTGCTCTTCTCGGTAGTTCATCAGTTTTTGCCTGAGGGAGGGATCAAAGGCCGCCAAGATATGCACAGCCATGAGACCGGCGTTTTTTGCCCCTGAAGATCCCAATCCCATGGCCGCCACTGGAATCCCACCCGGCATCTGAACCGTTGAAAGTAGCGCGTCCAGACCGTGCAATTGAGATGAGTCCATCGGCACCCCTATCACCGGAACAATTGTGAGTGCCGCCAGAAACCCTGCAAGATGAGCCGCCATTCCCGCACCCGCTATCATAACTTTCCAATCCTCTGCTTCAGCCCTGCGAGCCAAATCAGCTACCCTTTCCGGGGTTCGGTGGGCAGACGCAACCGTCATAAAGAAAGGGATTCCAAACTTTCTTAAGATCTCGGCAGCCTTCTCCATTACAGGGAGGTCCGAGTCACTTCCCATGACGATACCGACCTGAATTTTTTTCATGTCTGTGCTTGTTTTTTTCCTTGATGCCGATTCACCATCCAAAACTGAAGATTGTAAAAAAGAAAATCTTGCAGTGGGGTGGGCGTCTCTGCCCGCCGTTTTCTTAGGGTACAGCTCGAATCAATCGCAGGGACGCCTGCGCCACCAAAGCTTTTCTTATCCATGTCAATCCTTAGAAAGCGAATTCGTATGAGTAGTATCCGTTGAAGAAAGACTTCTTTATCTAATACCGATTCGACGCCTTCGGAGTAGTAATGACGAGCAGATACGCCCGTCTCCACCAAGACTTTGCCTCTGCTGATGTTACGTGCTCAAGAGCGAATCGGTGTAACTGATCGCTGGACCTGCCTGCCTTTCTCACCCAAAGATTCCAGATACCTTGTAATGGCTCCGTCATATTCGTGGGTGAGACGAAACACCTTGCGAGCGAGGCGAAAATTTGTCTCGTAAGAAACCGAGCCGTCAGATGCTCTCATTTCGCTGATAACTGTCAAGTAATCCTTCGGGTCGGTGATCACCGTGACGAACGGATAATTCTTAGCGGCCGCCCTCAGAAGGGTGGGGCCTCCAATGTCTATGTTTTCTATTGCTTCTTCCATAGTGCAATCAGTTCGGGATACTGTTTTCTCGAACGCGTAAAGGTTTACAGCAACCATGTCAATCGGAACTATGCCGTGGTCCCGCATGGCCTGAACATGTCCGGGATTGGTACGTATTCCAAGTATACCCCCATGGATCTTCGGGTGGAGTGTTTTGACTCTTCCGTCCAACATCTCTGGAAAACCTGTGAAATCAGATACTTCCTTTATCTTGATTCCGGCACCCGCCATTTGTTTTGCTGTTCCACCAGTAGATAGAATTTCCACGCCGAATTCGGCCAGGGCTTTTCCAAACTCATCTATACCGGATTTATCGGTTACGCTTATCAGAGCCCTTTGAATTTTGGGCATCGGCCCCTCCTTTCCTTACCCGCCACTTTATCGACCAGTTTTTTTCTTCAACATTTTGAGATCGGAATTGTTGACGAGACTGATTTCAGTTTGAGCATCCTTACCCCAAGAGCCTTCCGGATCGTCCTTTGCTACAGATTCAAGTTCCTTCAGACCGTCTTCCACTTTTCCTGTGCGCACAAGAATAACTCCGGTCTGGAATCTCGCCGCCACGTGGTCGCGATCCATATCTGAGACTTTTTTGAAGGCTTCCAATGCCTTGGGATAATCTTGTTGAACCTCGTAAATGAGCCCCATACGATAGTGGGCTTCCTTAAATGAGGGATCTGTGACGAGAGCCTTCTTGTAGTACTCCAGGGCCTTAGCGTAGTTCTTCTTCTCCTGGTGACAGTAGGCCAGGTTGAACAGGGCTTCTGTACCATCCTCTTTGAGTAATACAGCCTTATCATAGTACTCGATAGCTTTGTCCAAATCCTTCTTATTGAAATATGCTACACCCAGGTTGTATGCGGCCTTTTCCGGAGTAGAATAAGACGGGTCCGCCAGGCACTGCTCAAACTGCGTTATGGCTTCATCGTACAAACTTCTTGCAAGATAGGCAGTGCCAAGGTTGTTGCGGGCCTCGGTCAGCTTAGGCTCAATTTGGAGCGATTTCTTGTACTGTTCTATCGCCTGGTCATATAGCCCCTTTCGCTGATAGGCCAGACCCAAGGCATGCTCTATATCGGAGTTTCCAGGCGCCAAAGTCTGAGCGGCAAGAAGCTCCTTGACCGCCTGGGGAGTTTGCCCCTCCGTGAGGTGGTTTATTCCCATTTGGTAATGGATCTGAAAAGTTTTCTGGACCTGAGCCGGACCGGTGGTTTGTTGAGGGATGCAACCGGATATTAGGGTTACCACCAGAAGTACGCCGATAACCGTGCCGCAATTCATGGTAGTGCTACTCCAATATCGCTTGACATCAGTCTTGCTGATCCCTCGAGATTATTCGTCGCGTGAAAGGTTTTGCCGGAGATTATTGCAGCATTCATCGGGATGAATCGGTTGGTTCTAGCCAGTGAAACGTCAGTTCTCTGACTAAGGAAGTGAGAAAAGGATTTAGTTCCCCTGTAGAATCCCATGATCGGTGATAGTCGCGTTCATCATCGCAAATCGGTTCAAAATCCGTCCTTTGGTGAAGAAATATTTCCCATCGTCCATCCGATGGTTCGGTGCGATCCTTAGCCCTGTTTTCGAGTCTAGTCTGAATAACCCTTTCGGGAGCAACACATTCGACGATCATGAATCGTGCGCGTTCTTTCGCGGCCAATTCCTTGGCTTGCATACGGCGACGAAAACTCATGAAGGAAGCGTCTATGATTACTGATTCTCCAAGTTCCAGAGACCTACGCGCCCTTTCGAAGAGAGCCTTATAGGTAAGCTCCGTCGATTTGGGTGTATAGATCCCTGTACCATAGTTGTCAAGCTGATGTTCGAGTGAAGACAGCCCCTGAATCTGTTTCCGGGCCACGTCGGATCGGAGCGGCTCTATTCCCAGCCTCTTTCCGAGCCTTTCCGACAAGTAGCTCTTGCCTGTCCCTGTCAGCCCGGACATAACTATCAGTATTGGAGGACCAGGACGTTCTAGACACGCCAGAGACAGCCGATAATAGTTCCTGGCTTCGTCAACGGCCACAATTTTTTCAGGCTCAGCGATTTCCGGCTCATCGAGAGCAAAACCCAGGACTTTCCCTCGTACGAAAGCCCTGTAGGCCTTATAAAAGCCTAGGAGTTTGAGGATCTGATGGTCCCCGGACGATTCTGCATATCTTTGGGCGATCTGTCTCGCGTATGCGGGATAGCCTCGATAATCAAGATCCATGAGGAGGAAACCCAAATCGGCGGCAGTGTCGCCAAACCGGAAACGGTCGTTAAATTCTATACAATCGTAAAGTATGATTCCGTTGAGTATCACCACGTGATCGAGGTGAAGATCTCCGTGACAGTCGCGAATAAAGCCTCCTGACATCCTCTGCCGAAAAAGATGTGCATGGGTTGACAGAAAATCGTAAGCAAGAGCGGAGATTTCGGAGTGAGCGCCCTGATCGATGGTGAGCCCGACATAACGGGTTGTTTGTTCGAAATTTTCCTTAAGATTCTGATAAATAACTTCCGTTGAACCGAAACTTGTGATCTGTGGCCCCCTATGGGCCTGGGAATGAAAATAGGCAATTCGATCTGCGAGCCGGTTGAGAATGTCAGGCGTGACCTGGTCTTGTTCGAGCATGTTGATCATGATTCGCTCGTGGGGGATTCGACGCATCAGTACCGCGACCTCTATTTCCTCGCCTCTTCCATCCAGGTTGGGGCCATCTTCGTCCGCAGTGATAGACAATACCTTCAGATAAATGTTTTCCGAGAAGCGCGAATTTAGCTTTACCTCCTGATTACAGTAATAGCGACGCTTCTCAAGTGTGGTGAAGTTCAAAAACCCAAAGTCCAGGGGTTTCTTGATCTTGTAAACCAGTTCACCGGCAATGAAAATAACGGATATGTGTGTCTGGACGACCTGAACCGAACGTGGTCGATGAGGGTAAATGGTCGGATCGGAAAGGGCACGAATCAGTTCGTCAATCCTGGCTGTCAAGTGAGACTCCCGGCTTCTCCTGCCAGTTGGCCGCACGCGCCCAGAATATCGCGACCACGTGATCTGCGAACTATCGCCACGAGCGTTTTAGACATCAATATCTCTTGAAACCGTGCGACTCGCTCTGGCTTAGGCGCTTTCAAATCCTCTGAAAATTCATCATTAAAAGGTATGAGGTTAACCTTGGCCCGGATGGGGTTGAGCATTCTCGCCAGTTGCCTGGCGTCGGAGTCGGAGTCGTTAAACCCGTCAATCATGACATATTCGATAGTAATGCGGTCACGCCTTGCCAGGGGATATTCTCTTAGAGCACTCAGTAATTCTTTCAAAGGGTAAGTATGGTTGATGGGCATAATGGAATTTCTTTGATCGTCCGTCACCGCGTTCAAGCTCACTGCCAGCTTCGCTCTTACCGCTTTCCCAAGTTCACGAATACGATGAGGCAAACCTACGGTAGAAACCGTCAACCGCCTCCACGATATCTGCGGACCGTTGGGGTGACTCATGATGCGAATGGCCTTTACCGTCTGATCAAAATTGGCCAGGGGCTCTCCCATACCCATGAGTACTACGTTGGTTATTCTGCTCTGCGGTTCTCTCCGCCTCACCTCCAGGAGTTGAGCAACTATCTCACCGCCGGACAAGTTGCGAATGAAACCCATCCTTGCTGTACGACAAATTCGGCACCCCATTGCACAGCCGACCTGAGTTGACACGCAAAGAGTGTCATGATCCTCACTGGGGATCAGAACGGTTTCTACGCTGCACCCATCTCTGAACCTCATAAGGAATTTTCGCGTATCATCCTGGGAACGCCTGACATCCAAGACTTCCGGGCTGGTGATAGTTGCCTTGTCACCTAGCTCTGTTCTCAGGGACTTGGAAAGATTGGTCATCCCTTCGAAGGACACTTCCAAGCCCTGATGTATCCATCTCATTACTTGACAAGCATGAAAACGTTCCTTGCCGAATGAGTTGAAGAAACTCTCCAGTTCCGGCTGAGTCATGCCAACCAAGTCAGGCTCAAGAACTTCAACCGGTTGCATTTGAAGCGATTCGGTCAAAAAATCTCAATCCCGCTAAAAAAGTAGCTTATTTCAAATTCGGCGCCAGCCGGCGAATCTGAGCCGTGAACGATATTGTTCTGCTTGCTGTCCGCCCATCTAGCCCTGATGGTCCCTTGAGCGGCCTCGGCAGGATCCGTAGCCCCCATGATTTCACGGTTACCCAGAATGACATCATTCCCTTCCAGGACCATTAACACTACCGGACCGGAAATCATGAACTCCACGAGTTCTGCGAAAAATGGCCTCTCTTTGTGGACATAGTAGAAGCCCTCGGCCTCGGCCCGGCTGAGCTGCTTCATCTTCACTGCCACTATTCGAAAACCAGCAGTTTCAAATATCTTTATGACCTCTCCAATGAGTTTCTTTGAAACGCCGTCAGGCTTTATTATAGACAATGTTCTTTGCATTTTTTCCTCCCCATAATCTGTAGCATAGGCAAAAAGTCTTTCAGCCGCATGTAGTGGCAAGCGGCATTTTCCTTAGCGATCACGGACCATGCCACTTAGAACCCCGTTTCATGAACAACAGAGCGCTATATCGCAGAAGGTTTGCATTTTTCTTAACCTTCGTCAACCACCAACGACCATGTTTTGCTCAGGACCATAAGGTTCCGTTGTGGGTCAATCGAAGCCCTACAGGTCTGTTGAATTCCGTTCTCGAATGAGTTATGTCTGTCCCAATGTGCTAATCCAAGGAGGCCTCCATGAACACCACATGTCGCCCGATCATCTTTTTATGTGTGCTCTCGTTGGCATTTGTCCGAGTCTCAGCCCTTGCTGCAGATAATGACATCAAGTTGTCCAAGCCTGCCGTCGTCGGGAAAGTGTCTCTGGAAGCTGCTCTGATCGCCAAAAAGTCCGTGCGGAACTTCACTGGAGAGCCGCTTGCCGAGGCTCAGATTTCCCAGATCCTGTGGGCAGCCAACGGTAATCTTCCCCCGGATGCCGTGGCTGGGGCCACGTACAAGGTTATCCCGTCTGCCGGCGGTCTCTACCCCCTCGAAATATTTCTGGTAACGGGCAAGGACACTGTTAGCGGCATACCGGAGGGTGTTTACAGCTACGACCCCCTGTCGAATTCGCTCAAACTGCTTGCCCCTGGAGATAACAGAACCCTGTTATCTCACGCTTCACTGTCGCAGATGTGGTTGGCCCGAGCCCCTGCACTGGTGGTCATCGGGGCGGTATTCGCCCGGACAACATCCAAGTATGGGAATCGAGGATCGCAATATGTCTTCATGGAGGCAGGCAGTTCGAATCAGAATGTGTATTTGCAGGCTGAGGCTTTGGGACTGCACGTGGGGACGGTGGGCGCTTTCAACGATGCCCAGGTTTCAGCCGTGCTCAAACTTCCTTCCAGTGTTACGCCTCTACTGGTGATGGCAATCGGAAAGTGAAACGGCTGTATTCGGACTATGCGCGCACGCATGGCGCTCTTAAACGATGAGAGGACAGGCTATGACCGGAGGCATCTCCGACACAGTGTGGAAATTTTGGTCGGGTCGGGTTGGAAGGATTGTGTACTGCACGTGTAAAAAATCTACTTTGCACAGGCGACTCGTAACTCCTCAAGTTATGCGCGGAAATCTGAGATACACCTTTTGAAATCATTGATAATTCCGGTTGTAAGCCCCGCGTAAGTGAATGCTTACAGGCGACTCGTCTTTGTCCTTGACATATCTACTCAATGTACATAGTCTGTTACGAACAATCGCGTTTCCCCCGTTCCCACAATCAGTTATTTTATTAAGGAGGTAGGTAGATGGACTGGGTTGTGATCGTGGCCCTCATCTGTGGGGCCTTGGGTGTGGCCTACAGCCTCATTACCGCAGGCTGGGTCTTCAAGC
>CAINUH010000416.1 GCA_903853735.1 uncultured Desulfomonile sp.
AAGGAAGAGATCTCGCAGTCCATGAACGAGTTTGCCGATCATCGGGGCGCAGCCCAGGATGCCATGCAACACTGCGAGAGGGCCCTGCAGCGAATACGGGAAGGCCTGGATCTGATTTCAAACAACGAGACTGCGGCAGAGGCTTTCAGGTTCGCGAACAGGTCCATGTGGCTTCAGCGAATCAGGACCATGTATGCTGAGCAGGTACGCCGGGGGGATGCGGTCAACGAAGAGGACATTGACGTTGAAACAAAACGGACATGGTTTCCGTTCCAGCTCGCCTTCATACTGCTCAACCTTCCCGGCCTTACCGATCTCAACCATGACGACAGGGTAAGCGATTCAAGCGCCAACGTCGATTTGTTGTGGTTTCCGACCGGCGGTGGCAAAACCGAGGCATATCTCGGCCTCGCGGCATACACCATGGGGTTGAGACGCTTGCAGGGCGTAGTGGAGGGCAGGGACGGACAATATGGCCTGGCGGTGCTCATGCGCTATACCCTGCGCCTGCTCACTCTGCAGCAGTTCCAGCGGGCATCTGCGCTCGTCTGCGCATGTGAGAAGATTCGGCGCGAGGCCTCGGCTGCGAGTGACACGCGTTGGGGACAAGAGCCTTTCCGTATAGGCTTGTGGGTTGGCCAGAAGAGCACGCCCAATCGTACCGATGATTCCGCGGAGGCAATCGCAAAGGATCATGGGAAGGCTCCGGGCAGTTCCTTGGCGGGGATCGGCTCTCCAGCCCAGCTCACTAACTGTCCGTGGTGCGGTACGCCCATTGATCCCGGCAAGGATATCAAGGTGGAAACCTTCAAGAAAGGAAGATGCCGTACCTTCTTCTTCTGCGCTGACCCCAAAAGCCTATGTCCTTTCACGGAGAGGAATTCGGAGGGTGAGGGCATCCCCGCTGTGGTAGTAGACGAGGAGATTTACCGGCTTCTCCCTGCCATGATGATTTCCACGGTGGACAAGTTTGCCCAGATGCCCTGGAAGGGCGAGACCCAGATGTTATTCGGCCGCGTAAACGGTCGCTGTTCCCGTCACGGCTTCCGATCCCCGGAGATTGACGACACCGATTTCCACCACCCCAAGGACAATCATCCATCGGCCAGGACGACAAAGATGGGGTTCCTGAGGCCTCCGGATCTCATCATTCAAGACGAGCTGCATCTCATCAGCGGGCCTCTGGGGACACTGGTGGGACTCTACGAGACCGCGGTGGACCGATTGTGTTCCTGGCAGGTAAACGGGAAGACCGTCCGGCCCAAGGTCATCGCTTCAACAGCTACCATACGCAAGGCAGTGGATCAGGCAAGGTCCCTATTTTTGAGAAATGTGAGCATCTTCCCTCCGAATGGGCTTGATGCTCGTGACAACTTTTTCTCGGTCGATCGTGAACCTGGAGAGGACCACCCTGGAAGACTTTATATCGGGATTATGGCTCCGGGCATGCGGCTCAAGGCAACGCTGATACGCGTGTATACAGCGATACTGTCCGCATCACAAAAACTCCTCAACCAATATGGCCTGGATGCGGACCCGTGGATGACACTCGTGGGGTACTTCAATTCGATCCGTGAGCTGGCAGGAATGCGCCGGCTTGTTGATGACGACGTGGCAGCCCGTCTACAGTCCATGGACCAACGGGGCCTGGCAAAGAGAAAGATCCCTCCCGACGGCATGGAAGAACTCACTTCGCGCAAAGGTTCGAAGGACATCCCGACTATACTTGACCGCATGGAGGTTCGGTTTGAGCCTGGGGCCGCTGTCCAGAAGAATCAGAACAAGAGCAGGGAAAAGAAGAAAAAGAACAAGCTTCCTATCGACGTGCTGCTCGCGACTAATATGGTTTCGGTGGGTGTTGACGTGCAACGACTGGGTCTCATGGTTGTGGCGGGACAGCCAAAGACAACGGCTGAATACATTCAGGCCACAAGTCGTGTGGGGC
>CAINUH010000417.1 GCA_903853735.1 uncultured Desulfomonile sp.
CACCTTGACACTGGGGGGGGGGGGAGTATATTCCATGTGTAGACATAATATTAAATCCAGGTCTTAACTTGAAGCATGAGTGGACTTGGGTGGGAGGCAATCGGCGAAATGAGTGCATATGAGGCTGTGGCAGGGAGATAGGAAATGGTCCGGAAAAAGCCGGCTAAAGCACCGGCAGCAATTAAACAATCCGAAAGTGAAGCCCTCGAATACGCCGAGAGCATCCTCAATACCCTGCGTGAACCTTTGCTCGCATTGGACTCGGATCTAAGGGTAATCAAAGTTAACCGTTCATTCTACGAAACCTTCAAGGTGACACCTGCCGAGACATTGGGACAGCTTATCTATGACCTGGGCAATAGACAGTGGGATATCCCCAAGCTGCGCGAGCTGCTGGAAAGCATCCTTCCTCAAAAATCGGTCTTTAACGACTATGAGGTTGAGCACGATTTTGCCACCATCGGAAGTCGAACAATGTTGCTCAATGCCCGGCGGGTTCAAGGATTGTTGGGCAAAAAACAGGTCATTCTTTTGGCCATTGAGGACATCACCCTGCGCAAAGGGATAGAAGGCCGTCTTGAAAGGACTCACTACCAAGAACTGGAAGCTATCAAAATTGCCGCAGGTGAAGTCGGTATATTTGCCGAGAGCATCTTCAATACTGTACGTGAACCCCTGCTCGCACTGGATCCGGATCTAAGGGTAATCAAAGCCAGTCATTCCTTGTATGAAACCTTCAAGGTGACACCTGCAGAGACATTGGGACAGCTTATCTATGACCTGGGCAATAGACAGTGGGATATCCACAAACTGCGCGAACTGCTGGAGGACATCCTTCCTCAAAAATCGGTCTTTAACGACTATGAGGTTGAGCACGATTTTGCCACCATCGGCAGTCGAACAATGCTGCTCAATGCACGGGAAATTAAACAAGATTTGGGAAGGCCACTTTTCATCCTTTTGGCCATTGAGGATATCACCCTGCGCAAGCAGGCGGAGAAGGCTCTCCGGGAAAGCGAGGAGCGGTTTTGGATTGCGCAGGAAATGTCTCCCGATGGATTCACTATTCTTCATACCTTGCGAAATGAAACAGGTGAGATTATTGACTTTACATGGGTTTACGAAAATAAGACAATCGCCCGTATTAACGGAACAGATCCGGAAGAAGTAAAAGGCAAGCGGATGCTTGACTTATTTCCAACTCATAAAGGCTCATCTATATTTGAATCATATATCCATGTGTCCAATTCTGGAAAGCCACAGATAATAGAAGAAGTATATATTGGAGAGATCGTTTCAAGGCCGACATGGTTACGTCTGGTGGTTGTATCGATAGGTGAAGATATTGCAATTCTTGCACAAGACATCACCGAGCGCAAGCAGTCGGCGGAAGCGCTGAGGGAGAGCGAATTACGCTACCGCGATCTGGTCAATAATTCCAAAAACGCCGTGGCTATTTACGAGGCCGCGGCGGACGGCGAAGATTTCATCATACGGGATTTCAACCACGCTGCCGAAAGCATAGAGAATGTTAAGAAAGAAGACCTCATCGGCAAAAGCATCCTCAAGGTCTTCCCGGGCGTAAGAGAGTTCGGCCTCATTGAGGTCTTACAGAGAGTGTGGCGCACAGGAGTGCCCGAGCGTCATCCCCTTAGATGGTATCATGACGAAAGGATAAGCGGCTGGCGTGACAGCTACGTCTACAGGCTGTCTTCATCTGAAATCGTAGCCATCTACGAGGACATGACCCAGAGCAAACTATCTGAAGAAAAACTCCTGAAAAGCTACGAATCTCTGAAGAAGACCCTGGATGATGCCATCAACACCATGGTCAAAATAGTGGAATTGAGGGACCCCTATACTGCAGGCCACCAGCAGAAAGTGGCCGAACTGGCAACCTCCATAGCCGGGGAAATGAAACTGGAAGATACCCGGATCGATCAGCTCAGGACGGCGGCTCTAATCCATGATATCGGGAAAATGTATGTCCCCTCCGATATCCTGAGCAAACCGGGGAAACTTTGTGAGATTGAACTCGGCCTGATCAAAACACACTCTAAAA
>CAINUH010000418.1 GCA_903853735.1 uncultured Desulfomonile sp.
CCATAAAAAAACTGGTAAGTTCAGGCCGGACCTTTCCCATTAGCCAAATGGTATTGGTACCACTTTCCTTTTTCCCTTTGAATGTCTTGATCGAGAGAATGAGACGGAAATCTTCGTTGAAATTCTGTTTGGCTACCTGTTCCAATATCTCCTGCGCGCTCAGCGCAAAGACCGCCGCAGGAACAAGGATTAGCGCCAACCCTAAAAGGATCCCGTTAATCAACTTCTGACGACAAATCATAACTTTCGAATCCTCCTGATGTGAACTCCGGTAAAGATCCAGAGGTCACATTAAAAAAGACTGATAACATTACCAGATTCTTATAAATTAATATTCATAGATACTCCTCGTTTAATACCACAAAAACACTGGACTTGGCAAGTGATTTGTGCCGGCAGGAACTGCCATGAAAGGATGTTCATCTGAAGTTAGGTAGTTCTTGGCAGTGCTTATAGAATGACAAGATGGATTTTTGTAACCTTTTGGAAAGTGAAGCGGCATGAATCGCATCATAGCCAGAGCATTCAAGCAGGTTCTTCACGACTCCCGGCAATGCTTGTGAAAAAAGCGAGTTCTCAACAGAGTTTGTATGCTCTTTCTATAGGTTTGACGCAAAGGTTCGTCTGTGATTTGACGCTTTTTTCTCATGCTGTTATATATGGCTTTCCAGTACGCTCTAGGGGAGACAATTTATGAAAACACTAGCGACATCGGCTTCAATTCTGATACTTTCCCTGGGATTGATCGGGGATGGACACTCTCAGTGGCCGCTGGGCAGAGAAAGCGGTCAGGTTCCCAAAGGCAATGAACAGGCCACATGGAACCTTATGGCTAGTGGGCGGCACCAGATTTTCGTGTCCCCTCATATAAAGGGCCATACCTTCATGATCGATACCGACACGGGCAAAGTGTGGGTCATGAAAAAAGACAGCACTTCCGGAGAGTTCTCATTGCAGAGAATTCCAGTCGAGGAGGTTGAAGGGCCACAGCCGGAAAAACCTGTTTCCAGGAAAACTACTCCTTCAGAAAAGGAATCCGGCAAGTAGACCGGTTTGTTGTGGCCGCAAATATTCGGGGGAGAACAGATTAGCCATGAAGAAGGATAATTACAACGTCGCCGTGGTGGGAGCCACCGGAGCTGTTGGAAACATGATGATCAGCGTCCTGGAGCGCAGGAATTTTCCGGTTGGCGAGCTTTTATTGCTCGCATCGGGCCGTTCTGAAGGAAAAACTCTCAAGTTTAAGGGCAAGGATCGTGCCGTAAAGGAATTGACCGATTCCTCTTTCGAAGGTGTGGACATTGGTTTGTTTTCAGCCGGTGGATCTATCAGCGCCCGCTTTGCACCCATAGCCGGCAAAAGTGGCTGTGTTGTCATTGATAACACAGCTCACTTTCGGATGGATCCGGAAGTGCCGTTGGTCGTTCCCGAGGTTAATCCTGAAGCAATAGGCGGTTACACGACCAAGAACATCATCGCCAATCCGAACTGTTCAACTATCCAGATGGTTGTCGTGCTGAAGCCGCTCCACGACGCAGCCACTATAAGACGTGTCGTAGTTTCGACCTATCAGTCGGTCTCCGGCACCGGCAAGGACGCCCTGGAGGAAATGTTGGTGCAGTCACGGGAAATTTCTGAATCACTAAACTGGACCAAAGAGGACAACCTCTCAAAGCTGAGTGAGGAAATCCGGCGTTTCCAAAAAATGTCTACCAAGGTGTATCCGCACCGAATCGCCTTTGAATGCCTTCCCCACATAGACGTTTTCCTGGACAACGACTACACTAAGGAAGAGATGAAAATGGTTTGGGAGACGGGTAAAATATTGGATCCATCCATAAGGGTTACTGCAACCACGGTGAGAGTGCCAACATTTTTGGGCCATTCCGAATCAATAAATGTTGAGACGGAAACGGATATTACTCCTCAGGAAGCTCGTAAGCTTCTCAACAACTCACCGGGCGTCAAGGTTATGGATGCCCCTGCAAAGAACGAGTACCCTCTCACGGCTCTTGCCGCTGGAGAGGATTACATTCTGGTGGGGCGCATCCGTAGAGACGAGTCTGTTGCTCATGGACTCAACCTTTGGGTTGTGTCGGACAATATTCTGAAGGGCGCTGCTTTGAACGCGGTCCAGATTGCAGAGATCCTGATAAATAAATATCTGTGACCAAAAGGTCTGAGAATTCCAGTCAAGTATTCGGTCACTACCTATGGAAAGGAGTTGGGATGAGCGTGAAGCGTGAAGCTGTTATAGTCGGCGCCACTCGTACACCGCTAGGCTCTTTTGGTGGGAGCCTGAGCAGTATTGGCGCAACTGCGTTGGGCGGTCTCGCCATTGAAGAGGCCGTAAAGAGGTCCGGTATAGAGAAGACGGATGTGGAAGAAGTCATAATGGGCCTGGTACTTCCGTGCGGATATGGTCAGAACCCGGCCCGCCAGGCTGCGCTGAGGGCCGGCCTGCCTTATGAGACACAGTGCTTCACCATTAACAAGGTATGCGGCTCAGGACTCAAGGCTGTTATGTTGGCCGCTCAGGCCATACAGCTTGGGGACGCCGACATCGTGATAGCAGGCGGCATGGAAAACATGAGCATGGCTCCCTACTACCTGGAAAAAGCCAGGTTCGGCTACCGCATGGGAAACGGCGCCCTGTTGGATCACATGGTACACGACGGATTATGGGATATTGTGAATGACTTCCACATGGGGGTCAGCAATGACCTGTGCAGCGAAAAATACAATATCTCACGCGAAGACCAGGATCGATATGCTGCGCTAAGCTATGAGAGAGCTTTGGAGTCTATTCGACTGGGCCGATTCAAGAAGGAAATCTTGCCTGTACAGATTCCCCAGAAAAAGGGACAGACCAAGGTTTTCGACACGGACGAGTGTGCCAGAGAGACATCTTATGATGCCTTGAGCCAAATGAAACCAGCCTTCCAGAAGAATGGCTACGCCACTGCGGGAAATGCGTCCATAATCTCCGACGGCGCCGGCGCCTTGTGCGTGATGGCCGAAGAGAAGGCCAAGGAAAGGGGCATCGAGATTCTTGCAAGGATCGGAGCCCAGGCGAGTGCAGGCATTGATATGAAGTATGTACTCATGGCTCCAATCTATTCGATTCCAAAATGTGCGTCCAAAGAGGGGGTGGATTTCCAATCAATAGACCTTATGGAAGTCAATGAGGCGTTCTCAGGATCCACGGTGGGCGTTATACGTGAATTGGGGTTGGATGTGGACCGATGCAATGTGAACGGCGGATCGGTTGCCCTGGGACATCCCATAGGCGCGAGCGGGGCCCGGGTTCTCACGACTCTCATCTATGCCATGAGGGATAGAAACAAGAAAACCGGCATGGCGTCTCTGTGCCTTGGCGGAGGAGAAGCCGTTTCTCTGTATATCGATCGCTAAACCGGGCACAAGGTCGATGGGAACAGGTATGAATAATGGCGGACAGAGAGAGACTGTCTCAGAATGGGCATAATTCACCCTCTCCATTGAGGGAGAGGGCAGAGTGAGGGCGCTTTTCGGAGTTTCGAGGCACTTTCGACATGCCCGCCCCACTCCAAGATTCCTTTTGTCATAATGTAACTTCTTTGACAGCGAATTGGGATGACACGATATTTGTTGGATAAGGCCGGAGGAAACCATGCTCATTGAACACAATCCCCATTCGTTCCTCACTGGCGATTTCCCGTTTCTTCCTTCTGTCCCTGTAGAGATATCGGCTTACAGATTCGAAGCTGAACTCATGTTTGAGTTGCACCATGAGGGGGTTATAGGGTTTCCACATGGAGGAGTGGCCATGGGGTTGTGCCTGGATGTCTGGCAAAGGTTCGGCCGGCCTTCATATCCTGTGGAGGTAAACTTCAAATTCGGGGGATCAGGAGTCCGAATCGGAGAAAGTGTCTTACTCAGTGCTGAAATCGGCCACGGGGATAATGGCTCCAACTTGATTGCTCGAATCACAAAACCAGGCGACAAGTCTCCATATTTAAGGACTGAAATCAGACCAGCCAGTGTCCATGCAAGGAGTGATGTAGCTGGTTCACGTCCATCCGGCGAACCACGCAAGCTCCCATACTACAGAAATTGTTTCGTATGCGGCCACCACAGATCCATTGCGGGTTTGCAGAGAAGATTCAGGGTACATCACCAAGACGGCTCGACTCTCGTCACCACTCCATGGGCCTGTGATTCAGAAGACGTGGACCGGGCTCGCCTTTTCCTAATAGGGGAGAATGAGCTTCACCCTGCTGTTCTTATTTCAATTTTCGATGAAAACACCGGGTGGGCCGGATTCATGGAAACCAAAGGAGCCGGCTTTACAGTGCGAATGCAATTTACCCTGTTGCGACCAGTGGGAAATACCGAACCACTTCTGTTCGTAAGTAGTCCCTCGGGCATTAGAGGGAGTTCGCGCGCTCCTCGTTTCTTCTCGGCAGAAGGAAAGGTTCTTTCCATGATGGATCCGGGAAATCCTGAGACAGTCGCTTATGGAAAAGGCGAATGGCTCATCCTAAATTTTTTGACGGAGCAGGTTAAGAAGAACCTGCTCCCTGAAGACGACTGGCAGTGGATCTTCTCGGATAACCAACGGTAATAAAAAGTATTGCGAACCATCTTTTGAGAGGTGAACAAGTGATAGAACACGTGGTGGAAGGCGTCCAATGGATACAGGGGAAAGACAGCTTTCTCCCGGATTCCCACGTTTACGTAATCGGCAAGTCCGGTTCCTCGGATTTTACGCTCGTGGACTGCGGGTTGATGGACATGGGCTCTTACAAGTTGGAACAGCTCGAAAGTGCCGGTATTTCTCCAAATCAGGTCAAACGGATAATCATGACCCACACTCACCTGGACCATATCGGGTGCCTGCCCGAGTTGTTGAAGGGCTTGCCTGATGCCGAAGTTTGGGTACATGAAGACGAAGCGTCGTACCTGGAGGCGGGTGATGCCAGAATTATTTTCGGGAATAGTATGTTTGAATCGATGGTAAAATCACAGTACGCTATCCCTCAGGATTGCTTCAGGATCAAAGTTCAAAGGAAGTTGGTTGGCGAAGAGATGCTTGATTTGGGCGGCATTGCTTTTAAGGTAATACATCTTCCCGGACATAGCGCGGGAGGCATTGGGTTGTTTAGTTTAGAGCATAAGCTGTTGATTTCGGGAGATACAATTTATGCGGATGGTGCCATTGGGCGATATGACCTGTTTTCGGCAAATCCCTCGGAGTTGAAAAGATCCCTGGAATTGGTTGCCGGCTTGGGAATTGACATTCTGTTGCCGTGTCATAACAGGATAGTGAAGGGCGGGGCTGAACCAATGATCAACAAGACAGTGGTCGACTGGTCCGGCTTCCTGGGCAATTGATCTCCTAACTCAGGCTGTCTGGTATGAAGCAGCTCTTGAGAGAAAGGAATGAGAAATGGGCCATACGGTTGCCGAAAAAATTATTGAGGCCCACTTGGTAAAGGGAACGTTGGAGCCCGGCACCGAAATCGCCTTAAAAATAGACCATACCCTCACTCAGGATGCCACTGGAACCATGGTCTTTTTGGAATTCATCGCCATGGGGACCCCGAGAGTCAAGACCGAACTCTCAGTGAGTTACGTAGACCACAACCTCTTACAGGCTGATTTTAGGAATGCCGACGACCATCGATTCCTCAGGAGTGCGGCGGCAAAATATGGTGTGGTTTTCAGCAGACCGGGCAACGGAATCTCACACCAGGTCCACCTTGAACGCTTCAGCGTACCGGGAAAGACGCTCTTGGGATCCGATAGTCACACGCCCACCAATGGTGGGAGTTCTATGCTGGCCATAGGAGCCGGAGGTTTGGACGTCGTAATGGCCATGGCCGGGTACCCGTTTTATCTGATGATGCCGCAAATTGTCGGCGTTTACCTGAGCGGTGCCTTGCAGCCGTGGGTTTCGGGAAAGGACGTGATTCTGGAAATGCTGCGCCGCCTCACGGTTAAGGGTGGAGTGGGAAAGATTTATGAGTATTTCGGTCCCGGTGTGGGGACCCTTTCGGCTACGGACAGGGCCACTATCGGAAACATGGGCGCTGAACTTGGTGCTACGACCAGCATTTTCCCGTCCGACACCCGTACAAGGGAATTTCTGGAAAGTGAGGGGCGGCTGACCAGTTGGACCGAAATCCTTCCGGATGATGACGCTCGATACGGCTCAATAATTGAGATTGATCTGAGTTCTATCGAGCCTCTGATTGCCTGTCCCAGTTCACCTGACAATGTCAAGAAGGTCTCTGAGGTCGAGGGAATAGACGTAGGGCAAGTAATCATCGGTTCGTCGGTTAACTCCTCCTTTCGCGATCTGATGATAACGGCAAAGGCAGTTGAAGGACGGCATTGCCATCCGGACGTCAGCTTTGAAATCAATCCAGGTAGTAGCCAAGCCCTTCTCAATGTTGCTGAAGCGGGAGGCATGATCAATTTTCTTCTGAGCGGGGCCCGCATTCACCAGTCCGGGTGCCTGGGATGTATAGGCATGGGTCAGGCCCCCGCCACTGGTACGGTGTCACTTCGGACGTTTCCGCGTAACTTTCAAGGGAGGAGTGGAACGGTCCCCGACGCAGTGTACCTGTGCTCGCCCGAGACAGCGGCGGCAGCGGCTCTTTTCGGCAAGATCACAGACCCCAGGAAACTCGGGGAATACCCCAGAGTATCCAACCCAAGTCGGTACTTGATAAATGACGAGAACCTCGTTTTTCCTCCAGAAGACTCGGCTGGCGTTCGGGTGTTAATGGGACCGAATATTAAGCCGTTCCCTGAACTGGGAGGTCTTGAAGACACTCTGGAAGGAGTAATTTTGCTCAAGTGGGGAGATAACATCACCACAGATGATGTCATGCCGGCCGGAGCTGGAATCCTACCTCTCAGGAGCAATATTGAAGCTATTAGCGATTTCGTGTTCCGCAACATCGAGCCAACTTTTTCTCAGCGTGCCAGGGATGCTGGGACAGGCTTCATTGTAGGCGGAGAAAACTACGGTCAGGGCTCTTC
>CAINUH010000419.1 GCA_903853735.1 uncultured Desulfomonile sp.
ACACTCTCTTCTCGTATTCGTCCTGCATTCAAAAATACCCTCGCCTTTGGGGATTGGTGAGCCGCAGGCGAATCGGCACAACACGAATGGTTACTTAGCCGCCGACTGCTTGAAAATCTCCTTCACCTCGCTGATGTGGCTGGACCTGTGGGGCAGCAAGTGAATCTTCCCCTTCTTGAACATCTGCCATCCCAGTTCCATATCATTGAAGTAGGTTTTGGTCTTCATCTTGTACATGCCGATAAGGAACAGCTCGTGTACCCTTCCAAAAATGCGAACCGTCTGCATGAAAGTCTTATGGAATGTAGGCACTTGGGATTCTTTTGTGTCTATTTTCTGTTGTAAAACCTGGTGCCGGATGGGGTCCAGAAGGGCAGGCACGTCAATACCATTGGGGCACCTGGCGCCACAGGTATGGCAGGTCAGGCAGAGCCAAATGCTCTTGGAGGCAACTATCCGATCCACGTTGCCCATCACGGCGAGGCGCACCATCTGGTGCGGAAGCAGATCCATCTCGGGAGCTACCGGGCAACCTGCCGAACACTTGGAGCACTGATAGCACTGATGAATCACCGAAGCCAAATCGCCGGACGGAAGATTGACCCTACCCGTCGACACACCGACACTGAATTGCTGCATTTCTTTCTCCTGCGGGGAGTTAGTTAGTTTATGCCGAGCGTAATCACGCTCGATTTCTTTTGTTCAACACAGAACGAAACGCATTGACCGCTCGAAAAACATGTGACCGGATTCACTGAGGCGGCACACGGTAGTGCGCTGTCCCAATCACGAAGCTACTTCCAACAAGGCGTCAATCTCCTGGAAAACCTGGTCGTCCCTGAAGTGCTGCAATTCGATAGCCTTGCCGGGACACACCGACGAGCAAATCCCGCAGCCCTGACAAAGGGCCGG
Organism: uncultured Desulfomonile sp.; assembly: GCA_903853735.1. Next base: position 913 of record CAINUH010000419.1, read on the forward strand.
CACGATCTCCGCTTTGTGATCCTCCGTTATGTACGGAGCGCCGTACGGGCACAGCCTCACACATGTCAGGCAAGCCGCACACTTTGAAGGATCTACCTTGGATATGACGCCGTGGAAAGTCATTTTCTCCTGGCTAAGGATGAGCGAAGCCCGCTGGGCTGCCGCCGTGGCCTGAGCTATTGATTCGTCAATGGGCTTGGGGTAGTGGGCGAGGCCTGCCAGGAACACCCCTTCGGTAGTGAAATCCACTGGTCGCAATTTCATGTGAGCTTCGACAAAATAGCCATAAGAGTTCACAGTCACCTTGAAAAGTTGCCCAATTTCCTTGTTTGATTCAGCCGGGTCAATTGCCGCTGCCAGCGTAAGAAGATCCGCTGGAATAATGATGTCCTCATCCAGTACAGGATCTCGCACGATCACGTTCACTCGGTCTCCAGCCGCCTCCACTCTTGGCTTGGCCTCCGGATCGTATCGGACAAAGATGGTCCCGGATCTTCTGGACTCGGTATAATACTTCTCCAGGAGACCATACGTCCTCACATCCCGGTATAAAACATAGATATTTGCATCGGGATTGATTTGCCTGAGTCGCTCAGACAGCCGCACCGACGCAGAGCAGCACACCTTTGAACAATATGGTCGTTCGTCGCATCTGGATCCCACGCACTGGATGAATACGGCATTTCGTATTTCCTTGAGCTTAGGATCTCCGGCAATGATACGCTCTTCCAGGCTATGCTGTGTTTCCACTGCGGTGTGTTCACCGTACAGATACTCTGTGGGTTTCGACTCAATCGCGCCAGTTGCTATAACGGCTGCACCGAATTCGATTTCGTGCGGTTCGGCACCCATCGGCATGATCTTGCCTTTGAAATGCCCCACATGGCCTGTCAGATCGAAGAAGCCGGCATTCTTGAATACCTTGATTTTGGGATGGTTTTTCACCTTGGAAATCAAGCCGTCCAGGAAAGGCTTCACAGGTTCTCCGTGGATGGTCTTTTCAATAGAAACCGCGTTGCCTCCAAGGCTATCGTTTTTCTCAATCAAATAGGTCTGGAAACCTTGATCTGCCAGGTTTAGAGCGGTAGTAAGGCCTGAGATGCCACCGCCCAAGACCAAGCCGTTTGGAACTACGTCCATTTTGGACTTTTGCAAAGGCGCTAAGAGTCTAGCTCTGGCAACAGCCATCCTCGTAAGATCCATGGCTTTCAGAGTCGCATCTTCCTTGCGAGTCGCGTGGACCCAAGAACACTGGTCCCTGACGTTTGTCATGGTAAACAGATACGGGTTCAAACCCGCCTTTTCCATGGTCAACTGGAACATGGGCTCATGTGTCCTAGGACTGCAAGCCGACACAACAATTCTGTTGAGCTTATGCTCTTCGATGATCTGGAGAAACTGCTCCTGAGTATCCTGAGAACAAGTAAAGAGTTTCTCATCGGCGAAAACGACGTTGGGGAGGGTCCTTACATGTTCGACAACTTTGGGGACATCGACCACGTTGGCAATGTTGATGCCGCACCTGCAGATGAACACACCGATACGGGGCTCCTCGTCTGAAACGTCGCGCTGGGGGGGGAATTCCTGTTTCGTAGTGAGCGTATGTCGGGCCGAAGCGAGAAGGCGAGAAGACGCTCCCGCTGCCGCGGAAGCCTCGATAACGGTTTGCGGAATGTCTTTGGGGCCCTGGAACATTCCGGCTGCAAAGATCCCCGGCCGATTGGTAGCAACAGGCTCGAACGAAGTCGTGGAACAGAATAGGGACTCGTTCAGATTCACACCTATCTTTTCGGCAAGCTCCAGTGATTCATCGGATGTCTTGAGACCCACAGCCAGAATCACCATGTCGAAGGTCTCCGTGTTCAGCCTCTGATTCTCATCCAGATAAGTGATGTTAAGATTGTGCGTTAATGGGTCTTCTACCACCCGGCTCACCATTGACCTCAAAAACCTGACCCCGCCTTCCTTTCTTGCCCGCTCGTAATAAGCATCAAAATCCTTTCCATAAGCTCGGATGTCCATGTAAAAGATGGTCGGCTCAATGTTCGGGTCGTGTTCCTTGGCTATAACCGCCTCTTTAATGGATGCCATACAGCAAACGGAACTGCAGTAAGGCAAACCCTTTCCGAGATCTCGGGATGCAACGCACTGTATCCATGCAATCTTATGCGGGTGCGCTCCATCCGACGGCCTTGTGACTACACCTTCGAATGGCCCGGACGCGCTGAGAATCCTCTCCATTTCCAGATTGGTCACTACATTTGGCATCCGGCCGTGACCGAACTCGGATATGCGCCCCGTGTCAAAAAGCTCATACCCTGGGGCGAGTACGACCGCCCCCACATCAACGTCTTCCACCACGTCTTGTTGTTCATAGTCCACCGCATCAGCGAGGCACACTTTCTTGCATACACCGCATTTCTTGCCTCGAAACAGACGGCAGTGCACAGTGTCAATTGTGTACACTGAAGGGATGCCCTGAGCATAATCTTTGTAGATCGCCTTTCGGTTGTCATGTCCGAAGTTGTACTCATTGGGTACTTTGGTGGGACACTTCTGCGCGCATGTGCCGCATGAAGTGCACTTTTCCTGATCAACGTATCGTGCTTTACGGCGTACCTTGACCTTGAAATTTCCCTCCTCGCCCTCAATTCTCTCGATGTGACTGTACGCAAGGATTTCAATATTCGGATTTTGAGCCAAGGTTTGAAGCTTGGGAGAAAAAATACATGCAGAACAATCGTTTGTCGGAAAGGTCTTGTCCAGTTGGGCCATGACCCCACCGATACAGGGTTTTTCCTCGACGAGATATACCTTGAATCCCGACTCGGCAAGGTCAAGTGACGCTTGAACGCCGGCTATTCCGCCTCCAACGACCAGGGCGGCGCCTATTACGTCCTTCGGTTTGGCCATCTTGTTCTCACTTTCCGATTAAGTTGGTGTAGTCTTATCAGGGTGGTATTCTCTATTTATCAATATGTTGACGAGGTGTCAACACAAGGTGTTCCGAGATTTGCCTGCGAGTCTTCTGGAGGAACGCCCAATCAACCTCTGTCTGCGCTGCCGGAAGGAGTGTGCAATTGTGAAACAACGGCTCTGTTTCTATTGGATAAGGGCTGTTTCTCACTGCTTCAGGCCACATCTCCGTCCCCGGAATGGGAGAATATTCCGCGAGCCTGGGAACAGCCCCGGCTTCCAACACGACATCCACATCGTCCTCGATCTGGTCCCTCGTCTGCCCTGGAAGCCCCACCAGGAGATAGACACCTATCTGAGTCCCGGCGAATCCAGCCTCGACCAGATTCCTGACTGCCGACAGGAAGGTGTTCCTATCAGTCTTACCGCCAGTACGCGAATGAAATTCGTCTGAGGAACTCTCAAAGCCGATTCTTATGGTTTCAAAACCGGCCCGTTTCATGGCAGAAGCAACCCTCGCATCTATGCATGTAGCGTGCAGTCCATTTGGACTGTGCCAACGCATGCCCGGCAGTCTGTCACCGGCAGCATCCAGAATGGGCAAAGCATGGCGGGGAGCATCCACGAGAAAGGCGTCATCGTAAAGCGCGATATCGTTGATGCCGTACCTGTTTCTTGCCGCCTGTATTTCTTCAATGACATCGAATACTTTACGCCTTACAAAAAAATGGAATATTTTCCCTGAAGCACAATAAGAGCAGTTGAGCGGGCACCCCCTAGAAGTCATGAGCGGCAGGAATCTCACTTTTCGCATCAGGTCTAATGTGGGTGAGAACTCGAACTTCGTTGATTTTTTTTGCGGCATGGGATTAATACCGGTGTGTCGGTACAGAGCCTGAGCCAAGACAGCCTCTGCCGGCCCGGAAAGGACTTCGTGCGGTACGCAGTGATGGAGTGCGTGGTTGGGAAGCAAAGAAGCGTAGATTCCTCCGAGCAATATGGGAACACCCTCGAAAACTTTCCTGAGAAGTCCGATGGCTTCCCTGACCCCTGGATACCAGTAAGTCATGAGGCTGGTGACGAGAATCGCAGAAGGACGGGGGGCCGACCGGAGGTCTCTCTCTATGACCACAGGGTCCAATCCGTATCGACTGTACGTGCGCGCAATGTTCGCCAGAGGCAAAGGTTTTTGTATAGGTGTTCTCACAAACCTTCCCTGCGAAAAGGGTTTCACCCGAGCAGGTTTTGCATCAGGGTGATCAGTGTCGAGGCAGTCCACAAACAGAGGGTCCCAGCCCAGCCTCCTCAGGCCGGATCCAATGACCAGTAGACCCATCGGCCTTGCCCACAGATCATACGCGGCGAAATCGTGAATCCACGGATTTACCAGTAGTATCTGTGGTCTTGTCATCGTTGGTTGCCTCGTGTGCGGCCTTTTGTTAGTGTGTAAAGGATTTCGGGGCCAAGCTACCCATGACCAATACCGATTCGTTTTGTGGCTTAGAAATTTGAGTAAAAAAATAATCTGGGTAGTGGCAGCCTTGTCTGTCCGTCATTTTCCGAAAGAAACCGCGAATCGGCACAAAAGGGCAGACATTGGTAATGTGTGAGGCTCCTTATTAATAAAGATCTCATGGAGGTTAAATCCGTGTTCGGTATCAAAGATCTCATGGAACAGGCCCAGGGCCTACAAACCAAGATTGCCGCCCTTCAGGAAGAACTTGCCGATAGAACAGTTGCCGGAAGTTCCGGAGGCGACATGGTCCAGGTGGTGGCCAGCGGGATTCAGGAAATTCTCTCCATTAAAATAGAAAAAGAGATCTTGACTTCAGGAGATACCGAACTTCTGGAAGATCTCATTGTGGCCGCAACCAATGATGCACTCCTGAAATCACGTGAACTGATGTCACAAGAGATGTCCAAGCTGACCGGTGGGATGCGTCTCCCAGGATTCATGTGATGTCTCGACCTCTGGAGGCTCTCATAAAGGCTCTGAAGAAATTCCCCGGAGTGGGAGAGAAAACCGCGACACGATACGCTTTTTATATCCTAAACGCAAATCAGGAAGAAATCGAAGATCTGGTCGTAACTATAAGCAAAGTAAGAGAAAAACTGCGGCTATGCTCCAACTGTTTTAATCTTACGGACATGGATCCTTGCTCAATCTGCTCAGACCCAAGGCGAGACAAACGTTGCATCTGTGTAGTAGAAAGTCCTCTCGATCTCGTGGCGGTCGAAAAGGCTGCACATTTTAGAGGGGTTTACCACGTTCTTCATGGACTCCTGTCGCCACTGGACGCGGTGGGGCCGGAGGATATTCGTTTCAGCGAGCTTATAGAAAGAGTGGGAAAAGGTGGAATATCGGAAGTGATATTGGCTCTTAATCCCACCGTCGAGGGCGAAGCAACCGCGGCATATATAGGCGATCGCCTGAACGAAGTGGGAGTTAAGGTTTCACGCATTGCTTATGGCATTCCCGTAGGAGGATCTCTAGAATACTCCGATCCACTCACTTTAACCCGAGCCCTGGAAAACAGAAAGGATTTTTGATGGCAACAGTTGATGTACCAGACTCAGAGCCAAGGATCGAAGCCCTCCAGGATATCCACCTCGCCTGTGGATAACTGACGTGTAACCCTGTGGATAACTTGTCGGGGTTAGCAAAATATTAGGGTTTTATACAGAGTGCCCCATCCTGGGGCACTCGTAAAAGATCAATCAAATCAAATACAAATATAAGTGACCGAAATGTCAAGATCCGCTACAAACCCCGCGTGCACTGCCCGTAAAGTTATAAACAACTGTTGATAAATTGATTTTTGCGCTCCCCGCGAAACCCCCCGCTCCCCCTCGGTCGAAGGCTGTCGGACGGCGGTGGAAATCCAAAGCATAACAAACCTCTGCGCTGCTGATTTCCGTTACCCGCGTGCACACAACGTGTCCCGACGGATCTGCAAAAAGCCGACCCGGACTGAAGGGTTGCGCCGCTCGTGTCAAACTTGTGTCAAATCTGTTGACGGAGTCTGTCAGCGATCCTAGATTGGTAACGATGAATCAAGGAATCGTTTCCCCTCTATACAAAGGAAGACTCATGGCCAGGGAAGAATTTTTTGATTTCAAGATATTGATGAAATTCGAGGACGGGCCATGGATTGCCCACTGTCTGGAACTCAACATTGTTTCATCCGGACGGACGCGTGAGCAGGCCCAAGAAGAGATAGTTGATCTCATCTCGGCCCAGGTATAATGTTTCAGTTCCAGTTGCGTGAGCGTGTCCTCATTTCTGAAAGTTCACGAACTACCCCGATTCATTCTGCCTGTCGATATTACGGGAAGAAACGCTACTCAGTATAAACTATCCCCATGTTATCGCTACCGGAAAAAGGTAAGGCCTGGAACCCTCTCAGCCAAAAAAAACACGAAGTGAAAAATTTAGTCTTTTCAACACACTCCGTCTTTGATAATGGTTATTCTTGCAAGGGCCTTCATTCGGACGATTCGACGGGGATGGGATGATGGAAGAACCGGAAGTTAGAGGTTCCAGATTGTGGGTAATTGCCGTAGGACTGGCCATTTACAGTATCGTACTGACCGCTGCTACGGGGGATATAGGATTCGACGCGGACGACTGGTGGATATTCAGTTGGGCATACTGGTACGATTTCCCCGCGTCTGTGGCAGTCTATGCTCATGAGGCCCTCAGACCGATTGAAGGCATGTACTGGTTGAGCCTTTTCCAACTCGTAGGATTTGACAGGCCGGTTTTCCATCTGTTCTCGCTGCTTCTCTGGGTGACGGCGTCCGGCCTCATGGGTCTGGCTCTTTCTCAGGTGTTCACAAGAAACAGAACCTTCGTGATCCTGAGCATGCTGTTCATTTTCTTTCTGCCGACAGTCTCATCGCTGACTTACATAATCTTCACGGACAATTCCCGTTTAAGTTTAGTGTTTTTTTGGAGTTCGGTCATAGCGTTTCAGATGTGGGCGAAGAGGTCCGCCTCGTTGCCTGGGCTCGCATTGCCGCTTTTCCTGTACATTCTATCCTTTCTGACGTACGAGGCGCCGAGCCTTATGATATTTGCCGTGCCTATGTTCGTATTGCCTATCAGAAGGAAACAGGGGTACCAGTTTTGGGAAAGGATCTTTTTGGTGAAGCTCGGTGCAGGGATTTTGTCGGCAGTGGTGCTAGCTATTGCGATTAGATTCTTTTTTCTTAACGGCGGGGCCGTCGAACATCGGCACCTAATTCCCCCGCTGAAATTGATCTTGTCCTATCTGGGGCTGCTGCCTTCTTATCTAGTCGCTCCGTTCATCACTTTCTGCAGGGAACTGTGGGTGTGTGTTCTCGCGTGGGCGGTGGGCGTCTGGGTTGCAGTCCAGTTGTATCGGTCAAGATCACGACCTGACGAGAAGAATCAACCCGACGAACTTGCCAAGTGGGACCAGGGAATTTCTTACAAGATCATTCTGGGCGTTGCCATCCTCTTTTTGGGCATGCTGCCCTACCAGATCGCAGGATACGGCGGCGGGGTTCCAAACCTGACGGACACACTGTTGGCAAAGTGGGGAATAATTGCTCATGGCGACACTACGTGGTTTAACTTTAATTGGGCAAGCCGGATATATTCATCCGCATCCTGCGGCATAGCAATTATTCTCGCGGCGGTGTTTACCGCATGGAAGAGCGTCAAAGCGCGATTCGTTTCCCAGTTGGCTGCGGTCGTGGTCATAGTTTTTATGACGGCTTTTCACGTAGGGCTCAGCATCGACTGGAAGGAAGCCGCGGGCATTCGTAACGACCTCGTTAAAAGCTTGGTAACTCAGATCCCCGACGTAAAACCGGACACCAATTTTGTATTTCTGGATCTGGAATCCTATCACAAGAGAGCCGCAGTAGTGAGGCGATGGATGGGACTGCGCGAACTCGTCCGGATGCTATACGACGACCGCACTCTGGGCGCTTGGTACGTATACCCTTATGCCTGGGAACCACCTAACAAGATTTTTCAACAGGCAATTGCACAAGCAGCAGGTTTTGTGAGTAGAGGCATGAAACTGAGTGCTCCGGCTCCTCATGACAGTCTCTTGCTACTAAAACGAGCCGGGAGCAAACTTGTTATATTGGACAAGATTGCTTCCGGTGACGGATTGGCCCCAACTGGTATCTCATGGAGAGGGGTGAATTCATTACGGTCCAATCGTAACAGGATCCTTTTCTCGTCGAGCTTGATGGATGGTCACTGGGAGAACGCCCGAAGCCGTTGGATCAGGGGCCTCGTATCAACGTTGAAACTTTCCAGAGTGGCAAGATAGTTGAACCAGCCGTCAGAGTGACGACCAAGAAGGAAGCCGGATGCAATTACTCACTCTGGTCTTGCGCCGGATCTGCCGGGTTTCATTTGATTTTCCTCGTACTGTTGTAGCGATTTTCCTGGTACTTGCGGTCACCGGCTTCTCCGCAATGCCTTTGATAAAGATCAGTAACAACCTCATTGCCGGCGTCGGGCAAGAAAACCCAGTCATCAAACTTGGTAGCGAGAATAGCGAAATCTTTGGGGAACAAGATTCTCTGATAGTTGCCGTCGAATTCCCCGAACCACCCGGAGAGGACCGACTGCCGTTCATAAAGGGGCTTGGAGACTCCATAGCCAAGATCCCTGGTGTGCGAAGAGTCCGTTATCGTTTTCTGGACCCG
>CAINUH010000420.1 GCA_903853735.1 uncultured Desulfomonile sp.
GACCGTCTTTCCGCTCTTTCAGGTGCCAGTAGGCTGCGATGATCCTTGCAACGGCTCACGGATAAAAACCTTCGTGGACACGAATATGATGGCTTGCGGCCAACTCAACCCGCCGCATGATTTCATCGTGCAGCGTGTGTTGTTCCTGTTTCAGCCTTCCACTTCGGAACGGGACCGGAACCACATGCTTGCGGCCTACCAGTGGGACTTTAAGATTCTGGAAAAGGCGATGAACCGTGAGCCGGTCTTGGTTTCGGCGGCAGTCGGCAAGCCGGAAATGCTGATACAGAACTTCGGGAAGGGCAGTTGGCTCGATGAGAAGGGCGACCGCGAGAACGATTCGACTTCAAAGATCGAAAAACTGGGTATGGGGGTCTGTTGGGATCTAGGACCGCATCCGAAGTATCTGCCGCCCTTGGTAAACTTCCGAGTGGTACTTGAGGGCACGCCCTTTGAACTCTGGCTCGACCTCGATTTCTACGTCATGCTGGACGGGATGCGGGACTTCGGGGTGTTCTGATATGGCAAGAGTTTTCTGCTTTTGGCTGATCTGCCTGGTCGGTTGGATTGCCGGTACGTGTGGGGAACTCTACGGCATTTCGCACTACGTGGTCCTTGGACCCCTGACAAGCCAATTGATCACCTTTGGTCTGGTCCTAGTGTGGATCTTCGGTAGTGCGGCCCTGACGCTGTGGGTTGCGTCCAAAGTCTACAATCCGTTCAAATTCTGAAGTAGTACCTCTGGGACTTCCCCTCCCGGCTGGTTTGGGTGTAGAGTGTGAGCATGTGGAACCGTTTGCTTGTTTTTCTTGGATTTTCTGGGGAACCAGCGCTGACCTGTGGGGCATCCCCACCACGGTTTTCCCATGATGATCTGTACCATGTGGCGCTCGATGTACTGCATCCGATTCTTAGCTCCCGTTGTTGTATGGTCGGCACACTGGAGGGAGCCGCTGAAACACAGCGCGAAATCGAGCGTTTACGCGCGTGGGTCCGTGGGCTGGAGGACAAGCGGGTCCGGTATCACTACAACTCGTGGCTCGATCATTTTCAAAACGAGTTACGTCATTCTGTGCATGATCTGCTGACAGATCAGCGGAAACACGAAATGGAGAAATATCAGGAACGCGAACACGACAAAGCCGTGCGGCGTGCGCCCGCAAAAGAATGGATTCCGAAACCACCGGACCCGGAGATACCGTCTGCCGGGAAGTCGGTGCAATGATGTGGACCTGGTGGTGCAAACTGAACAAAGAAAACCTGGACAGCGGCATCGGGTTGTTCTGGCTCCTCTGGAATCGGCTGCTGGTGCGTTTGGACCTACGGACGGACTGGAGCAACCCACATAATGCCCCTCCCGGCCTCTCAGACGATGAGGAGCCGCACCATTTCAGCCACTTTGATGGCGTGTCCTGTTGCGGACGTTGCGGAGGGGGCAGGCTGCATTCAGTTCATCAGGGCGTGCCGTTCCATCGGATTCGTAAGCCCGTGAAGCTCTCGGAAGTCCGCTCCGGTGAGGGCGACGACACGTGAGGCTGTGTGCCACCTTTCACAGTTCAATATCTGTGCCCTTCGCAGTCTCAATTCTGGCAGGGTGGCAAGCACTTTGAAGACTTCCGGCAAGCCTGCCTCATGGCTGAGGTTCTGAGGCCCAAGAATCCACTGGGAAGGGCGCGGGTGCTGGATCGGTTCGGGAATGTGGTGTATGAATGCTGAAGGTGGCCACTTTTCGCGGGTGTCAGGCTATTTTGGCCTGTTCGCCGGAGTCGAAGAAATCGGTACACGTCTCCCCGGTGTGGTCCAAATGATCCGCGCAAAGTATTGAAAGCATTAGAACTTCCGATATCGCTCTATTATGTCCACTTTTTCTGACTGATTCTACAGGTACTTCCAGAGTGTCGGTGCGTGGAAAACTCATGAACACA
>CAINUH010000421.1 GCA_903853735.1 uncultured Desulfomonile sp.
ACCATCCGGTGAGAGCGTGGGCCGCTGGTATCAAATCTTTGGATGTGAGAAACGTTCAACAGAAGAAACTGTGTGGCACTCCTGGCGTAACCGCCGATTTCGGAACCGGACTTATTCCCAAGTCAAGGTTCGTGGACAAACCATCCTTATCTCGTGGAGTGACAGACGCCTACGATACTATCCAAATCGAACATCGTACCAATGGGGTGAAGGATGGAGTTTCCGTCCTTCAATTCAAGAGCTACGAGCAGGGGCGGATTGGATTTCAGGGTGATACGATCGACTTCGGCTGGGGTGATGAGGAACCGGAGAAGATGGATGTCTACTCCGAGTTCCTGACACGTCTGGCCTCGGGTGGTGAATTATTCACGACGTTCACTCCCTTGTTCGGCAAGACCGAACTCACCATGCGGTTCACTGATGTCTACGATGTGGACCGCAGCTACTTCAACATGACACTCGATGAGGCCGAACATTTCAGTCCAGAAGAGAAACGTAAACGCCTATCGGGCTATCGTGGTCATGAGCGGGATGCAAGAGCAAAAGGTATCCCTCTTCTCGGATCAGGTCGTATCTTCCTTTCGGATGAAGAAACTATCCGCGAAGCTCACATCGAGCACATTCCGCGGCACTGGTTTAAACTCTGGGGAATTGACTTTGGTATTGGACATCCTTTTGCCGCCGTCCTGATCCTTTGGGATAAAGACAATGATGTGATCCATGTCCATCACTGCATCCGGATGAACTCCGAAGACAGTGCTGGCAATCCCATGCTATCTCTTCCTCTACAACACGCTAAGGCCATGTCTGCGATCGGTGGCAATGTCCGTGTTGCTTGGCCGCAGGATGGAACGGCCAGGGAGAAATCTACCGGCAAACCCTTATCCGATATGTATCGTATGCAGGGTTTGAAGATGTTGGAGAAGCACGCAGCCTGGGAGGACGGCAGCAATTCGACTGAGAAGGGTATCCTCGAAATGGAGGAACGCTTCTCGACCGGACGACTGAAAGTTGCGGCCCATCTTTCGGATTGGTGGGATGAATATCGTACCTATCATCGTAAGGATGGTGAGATCGTCAAGATCAGGGATGACCTGATGTCCGCCACCAGGGTAGCGATTATGGCCAAGAGGTTTGCCATGGTGACGGAACTTGGGAGTGCTTTGAAGGATAAGAGCCGAGGTTCGAGAATTTGTGCTGGTGTAGATCAGGATGATCCTCTCGGGCTTTGGGCTTGACAAGACCCCGCACTTGGGATATGTGTATCCGCTTCAGTTAAATGGAGAACCAATGGCACTTCTCGCAAAGAAACGTAAGCAGCCCACCAAGGCGATGAAAAAGGTCTTTGGTGAGGATGTCAAGCTAGATGACAATGGGCGGCCGATCGAGCAAGGCATTGGGTCGCCGGGCAATGAAAGCCTGTCGCATTACGCGGCTCTCGCCCAGACCCTTGGGTTGAAACAGAAATATCATCCGAGTGAGGAGAACCTTGCGGCCTATAATGCGGCTGTGAAAATCTTCGAAGCTGCGAAAACTGAAGCTCTAGAAACTGATCCGGATGATGAAGAAAATGATGCTGATCTCTCTGATCTCTAAACTTTGGAAAGGTAAGACTATGGTTGATGCTGTTGTTTCCACGCAGGCCCAGATGGTATCTGCTGCTGCGGCTGCTGCCCAGCAACCGACGAATGCCCAGAAGGCAGTCTTCGGTGCTGATGTCAAGTTGGATGCCAAGGGCAATCCGATCGAGACTGGTATCGGTTCCGCTTGGGCCAATCTGAAGAAGGCTGTTGCAGATGTTGAGAGCCATATCCTTCCGGCTGCTGTTGCTGCCGCTCCTGCCGTGGTTCCTGCTACTGCTCCCGTGGCTGCTGTTCCGGCCGTGACGCCGGCAGTTGTCACTCCTGCGGTGGCTCCTGTTACTCCCACTGTTCCGGCTGTTACGGTAGTTGTCCCTGCCGCCCCGGTTCCTGGGAGTAAGGCCGATCTCCTGGCCAAGTTGAAGGCTCTTGAGGCGGAAGTTGCGTCTGAAGCGTAAGTGTCAATCGCCCCCTCAGCAACATCTTGTCCTCTGTGCTGAGGGGGCAACCATAGGAGTTGTTCAATGCTGCACGCTCTCTATCTCGCGACATTCATCATTCTCAATCCTGCGACTGGTGAGACCCTTGGTAATTTTAGTGCGAAGGATTATGTTTCCCTTGAAGTCTG
>CAINUH010000422.1 GCA_903853735.1 uncultured Desulfomonile sp.
ACGTCCACACGATCTACTTCATGCCCCTGGCTCCTCAGAGCTTCTTCGACCCAGCCCAGCACGGTGGCCGTGTTCCCTTTTTTCCTGGGGCTTCCAAACAGAGTAACAATCCTCATGGGTGATTCCTTTCATGGTAGTTACAAGAATAGTAGCATGACATAGTCCCCTTAAGTATCGTCGATTTTCTTAAATTCTGCAACCCTCCACGGACCCCGGTGACACAAACTCGGAATTCCTGGCTGTCCGCAGTCAGAAAGGTGTATGCTTGACCCTTGCGGCCCGATCACCTTCAGTACCAGGTAGAAAATGGCGATCTTGGCGGCAGGCGTCCCTGAAGCAAATACTCGACAGCTATTCTTATTTCCGGGTCATTCGACACCTCACTTGGCTTAGGAAAACCTATCTTCGGCATTGCGAAGCCTTCAGGAGAGTCAATTGCTACATCCGGCTCAACACCTCTTCCGTCAATGTCTCGGCCGTCCGCGGTGTAATAGTGGGCTGTTGTGAGTCGTAACGCCATCCCATGGTTTAACGGGAATACGACTTGAACAGAAGCTTTCCCGAAACTTCTCTCTCCCATGACAAGAACATTCGGTAGACCGCGGAGTGCTCCTGCTAATATTTCTGAAGCGCTTGCACTTCCCTTATTGATCAGGACCACTGTTGGTATTTCGGGCAGTGCGTTCCTTGAAGGGGCCACAAATTCCCTATTCACTTGAGGGTTACGACCTCGAAGAGAAGTGATGGTCGACGAAGGGCGAAACAGGCCTGCAACTCTTATGGCTTCTTCGAACAGCCCGCCGGGGTTGTCCCGTAGATCCAGTATCAGGCCTCGTAAGCTACCTGGTGCATAGCTGAACATTTTAACAAGCGCCTTTCCCACCTCTCGGCCTGTATTGTCCTGAAAATTCACAATCCGGATGTAGCCCACTGAATGATCAAGAATCAGGCTTTTGACGGGGGCTATACTAATTACGCGCCTCTTCAGGCGGACCCCCCGGATAGCTCCTGTCTTGTTGCTCTTCACTACAGCAGTCATTGTGGATCCGGCCGGACCTCTCACCATGCTCAGAACTTCCAGGAGAGGTAAACCGTGCAAAGGCTTGCCATCAATTTCCAATATGGTATCACCGGCCCCTAAACCGGCCTTCTGGGCCGGTGAGCCGTCTAAAGAAGATATGACGACATAATCATTGTTCTTGGCCGTAACCACTATGCCAACCCCGCCGAATTTTCCAGCCGTACTAATCTTGAGTTCATTCATCATAGCCTGATCCAGCAAGGTTGAATTGGGGTCCAGTCCCCGAATGACACTCATCAGGGCTTTCAAGAATAATCGGTCTATGTCCAAACGGCAGTTCTCCCCGATAGCCTGGATGGCCTGAATAAGACAGTCTTCGGACGGTTCGACGCAATCCTCCTTTGTCTGTACCTCTTCCGTACATTGGGGGAGGAGAGAGAATACAAAATTGTCCCAAGCATTCTGGAAAAGTTCGTTTTCCGACACAGATGCTACGTAGTACTGTCTTATTAAATTCAATGCTTCACGAAAGATGTTCAGACCCTTACCAGGCGTCCCAACATTCGGTAGAGACGGTTGGTACGACCGGGGGGCAGGCTCGGATTCCTGTGCCAATGCCGTGTAAATGTCATCTCCAGAGCCGTGCTCTCCAGAGTGAATACCGGCTCCCATAGAAGAGCTTCCGCCTAATATCTGAAAAAACAAGAAAATCGGACAAATCAGAATAAGATGTCGTGACAACGCTTACAGAATCTCCATGAGTTTTAGGTACCCTCTCTGGTCCAGTAAGCTGATCCGAAGGAGGCAATTTTTCATGATAACCGTCCGACATAAGGAGCAGTCGGCATAGAATGATTACTTCTTATCCGAAGTTATCCGTCTGCACAAGGGACGTTTCACCCCGAAAACCTACTTCCAGCACTCTCCGGGTATCGTCTTCAATCGGGGCTGCATGGCCCCGACGAATCCCGGGAACCCACATTATCGTCTCTCCCTTAACAAGTAGCGGTAGTTTTCTGCGCACACTTACAGGCACCTTCATGTCTATTAACATCTTCTTCACTTTCCGGGTTCCATCCAGTCCCCATGGGCGGATTCTGTCCCCAGGTCGAGACAAACGCAGAACCATCGGAAAAGCAGCCTTGTCGGCATCGAAGAATTCATTGTGAGAACCGGACGTGTAAGAAATACTTTCCTTACCTCTATCGAAAACCCGAAAAGTCAAAATCAGATGTCCTCCCCAGATTTTAATAGTGCCTGGACCTTGTACAATAATCGGATGACACTCCAATGGATTTTCAGGTTTATCACGGGCAAGTTTGAGCACGTCATATTCTCGAAACAGCCTTATGCCCCCAGGCAGGACAACCGTAGCGGAAGGATTGTTGCTCCGAAGAACTCTCAGAATTGAATCGAGATTCGATTGACTCCACCTCACATCCGGTCCTGAAAAGTTATGCAGTGCAGCCATTATGGCCCTGGCGACAAGAGCAGCAGGAGCTTCTCTCAGGACGTGAACGTCCATGATTAATTCGTTGCTGCGTTGGATGACGGCCTTGGAATAAAGGGACGATGAGAGTTCTTCAATAAAATCTTCCTCATGTCTCAGTGTGAGTATTGTTCTGACAGCAGTAACCCGGAATCCTGGGAAACGTTCGGCTATTACAGGCACCAGCCTGTTTCGAATAAAATTTCGATCCGTATCAGTCTCGAAGTTGGTTGGGTCAATCCTGTAGCGTATCCCTTCGTTTTGCAGGAACCTGACAATCTGAGCCCTGTACAACCCGATCATCGGTCTAATTATCCGGCCTCTGACTGCGGGAATACCGCAAAGGCCCTTTAAAGAGGAACCTCGACAGACTCTTAGAAAAAAAGTCTCAAGTTCGTCGTCTCGGTGGTGAGCCGTGGCTATTACATCAGCTTTCACCGATTCTCTGACTTCCTCAAAAAAAATGTACCTGCAACGTCGACCGGCTTCCTCTATACTTATACCCATGTCTGAAGCTACTGATCTCACAGCAGTCTTCCGGCCGCTGAACTCCAGGCCCGATTCTTCGGTGAGACGTTTAACAAATTCCGCATCTTCATTCGATTCCGGCCGCAAGGAATGATCCAGGTGAGCCACGATGATCCACAAGTGCAACTCAGTAGCTAAGATGTTCAGTACATGGAGCAGAGCTACTGAATCGGGGCCACCCGAAACTCCAACCACCACTCTTGAGCCCTTTCTCACCATCCGATGCACTTTCAGTGTGGCTCTTACGGTATTCAAGACAGCCTTGCTGGAATCACACTTGATCATGAAATAGATTATACCAGAAAACCGCGCGTGAAGACGGTTGTTCACATGTCAAAACTGTCGTTGAGGAGTGAACTTTTCTTGATATATACTCATAGAACGTCTAACCTTAAGGTCAGAAGTCTGAATTCCAGCGTCGAAGATATCTCATCAGGAGGTATGAACAGTATGATACCTAAGAAGATCTTGTTTGCTACTGATTTTTCGGAAAATTCGGCTCAAGCGCGCCAATGCGCCATCGATTACGCAAACGCGTTCGCTGCTGAACTCATTGTCATCCACGTAATAAATTCTTCAACCATTGGGTACCCTTCTCTCGAACGAGGGGTTCCTGTGGACATAAGATCAGCCCTGGAAGCTATCCAGGAATCTGTTGACAAGGCTTTACAGTTGCTTTTAGCGGAATGTTCGGTATCCGTCGGCAAAGTTCAGACGTTTTCACGAATAGGTGTGCCGGCTTATGAGATAGTACGTTTCGCCAAAGGGAACTCCGTGGACCTAATAGTAACGGGAACTCATGGCTGGACCGGGTTCAAACACTTGATTCTTGGAAGCACCGCAGAAAACGTGGTGAGGAGTGCCTATTGTCCGGTACTTACCGTAAGGTCATTTAAAAGCGCGTAGCAATAATACTTAATGGATTGGAATCGTTTGCAATGATTCTTCTACCCATAAGCCCTGCCTGGACTACCGTGGTTCCCCTTCCGCTAAATGGGTCGTAAACGACATCTTTCTTTGACGTGAGAAGGTCGATGAAAAAATGGGGTAACTGAGGCTTGAAACAGGCTCGGTATGATATCTCTTGAATAGATGAGGCTTGCCTCTGTCCAGCAGTCCAGAACTCATTTATGTATACGGGGCGCGGGGATCTACAACTTCGGCTGTGTATTCTACTATTCTTGTCGGCAAACCGAACAGCCTCATAGCATTATTCGTGGTAGTCCATGCGATTTCTTTTACGGAAACATTCCTGACGGAAGCCACTTTTTTAGCTGTATATATTATGTTGGCCGGTTCGTTGTCCCTGCCTCGCAACGGCTCGGGTGCCAGGAAAGGACAATCAGTCTCCAGAAGAATCTTTTCTGCCGGGAGGCTTTTCACTATGCTTCGGAGTCCGTCATTCTTTTTGTAGGTCACGGTTCCGGGTATGGAGACGTGAAAGCCCAAAGCCAGGGCCCTGGCAGCGTGATTTGAATCGCCTGAAAAACAGTGAATTACACCGCCTTGGGGGAATGGCACGGCCTGTTCCAACATACGTAACCCTTCGTCATAAGCGTTTCTCAGATGAACAACTATTGGCTTTGCCAAGCTCTTGGCAAGGGAAATCTGATCGCGAAACACACCTTTTTGGACGTCTTTTGGGGACAAGTTTCTAAAAAAGTCAAGCCCTATCTCGCCATATCCTACCACCCTGGGATGTTGCGCCAGGTTTTCCATTTCCGCCAGACCATGTTCCCCGACTTCTTTAGCGCTGTGAGGGTGAAACCCGAGGCAAGCGAAAACCTGGTCAAAGCGGTCGACTATCTCCAAAGTCCTCTTGGCATCATCAAGATCAATACCCACACAAACAATTGCCGCAACTCCCGCCAGAGATGCGCGTCTGAGCACTCCTTCGATCTCGTTCATCAGAGGAGGTAATTCGATGTGGGCGTGCGAGTCAACAAAAACTGCCCGGTCTGATTCTATCATTCTGCTATTAGCCGCCATGATTTCTCCCAGGAAATGAGATTCCAGTTGTCCGGATTGCTTGTGATCTCAACAGGTCAATGATCAAAAGGAATATGAATTTGTCGGTCTGTGACATCTTTTTCGCTGCAAGCTTAGCATAATCATCACATAGGAAGCACAGGAGGTTGGCTCACGAATAGCAGGTTGACAGACTGAGGGACCAAGATCTCAGTGAAAGTACTCGCCTTGCGGCCGAACGGTTATATGAGAAAGGATGGTTCTGACAACCTCGGGCTCTATGACACTCATGCGTGTCTGATCGTCAATCTTGCTTTCGATGAAAGAAACGAGGTTCTCAAAATCGCTTTTGGACACAACCGGAAAACGATTGTCGCCTTCAACATTTAGATAATCGAGAGCGGTGAAATTCCCCGTATGAGGGTCCACTTCACCGGATATCTGTATGACCTCCACGTCGCTGTTAGAAGTATATCTGCCAATTATGGCCAGTCCACGCGATCGCGAGAAATAGAGTATGGCAACTTTATAGATACCCGATGATTGGAATAGCTCAAAAGGGTTCATTTATTCGCCCCCGCCTTCAGGAAAGAATTATGATGTCCGTAGCGACTCTACCGGGTGAGACAAATTTACCAACTGGTGAACGCAAAGTCAAGGAAGGCAGGTTCTGAAGCTGTTGGCCACTTCTTTCAAAAAAAATGAGACTTAGAATTTTCCCGGTTCCCTTGCCGACAACATTGGGTTATAATGTATTTCACTGAGTTCCACCCAGAAACTACACGTGAAACAAATCTCTACACAAGCGGATGGCCGCCCAAGGCATGGCCGTCTTCGTCAGAATCGAACGGACAGGGCGTTGCTGTCCCCCGGTTATCTGTGGCTGGTACGATGGGCCATCCTTTTTTCCATAGGAGAGCTGTTCGGATATTATCAATCACCTCTGTAAGAGTGAAAACGGAAAAGAATTGGTGGGCCGAAAGTTTTACTTTATAGGCGTTTACAGGTCGAGATTCCTTTTAAACCTTTTTTTTACCGGCATAATTCTAAATATGCTCGTGATAGATTTTGGAGCTTCCCACTAATCGGAGGACCAAATGAAGTCCATTCTTTTCGGACGTTGGGGTGAGGCATTCAGGCACCATCGGGGCGAAGAGTACATTACTGAGGGTGGCAGTCCGGAAGATTTTCCTTCCGAAAAAAGTTTTCCGGACAATGTCGTAGCGGTGATGAGCGGGAAGGGTTTCCTGCAATTCAGCGAGAGTTTTAATTTTGTCCCCATGGTAGCCGAATACGTCAAGCAGATTCAGGGAAGATACTGCTGCGGAAAGTGCATAACCGGCATAAAAGGTTCCAAGCTTATACTGGTAACGCTGGATCGTATTATGCGAGGCGAAGGGCAGGAATCGGACCTGAGTATTCTGGACCGCATGGCGGACGTGTTGAACGATGCGGCCAAGTGCTCTGTTTGTCAAAGCGCCGGCGAACTGCTCAGGGATGGTCTCTCTCATTTCAAAGAGCATTTCTTGAACGCCGTGAAGCATGGAGTGCCGGAGGATTCTATCCGGTTCGTGGGACGCGTTTCCGCGCCTTGCATGAACACCTGCCCCTGCCACATCAACATCCCGGGCTATGTAGAAATGTTGCAGGAACTTCGTTACGGAGAGGCTCTTGAAATAATACGCGAAGAAATGCCTCTTCCGGGTATAACCGGCCGAATCTGTCCCGCTCCATGTGAAAAAGCGTGCAGCGTAGCCAATATGGGAGATGTGGCTGTACCCATCAAGACGCTCAAGCGTGTCGCCGCCGACTACGAGCTTATTCATCATTTGGAGCCACCCCTGACAAAGGTTGAGCTGACAGGTTCTCCCATAGCTGTGATCGGAGCAGGGCCTGCCGGATTGGCTGCGGCATACTATCTTAATCGTCTTGGTCATCCGGTGACTATTTTCGAGGGTTTCCCGGAATCCGGGGGGATGGTGGCCGTTGGAATCCCTCCATATCGTCAACCGAGGGACGTGCTTCGACGAGAAATCGGTATCCTGTGTGACCTGGGAGTAACAGTCAGGCAAGGTGAAAAGCTTGGAGTGGATTTCAAGATAGCCGATCTCTTCAAGAAAGGTTTTCGGGTAATATTCCTTGGTTTAGGATCCCACAAGTCCGTCCCTCTCGGTATCAAGGGCGAGCATGATGGAATCGAAGGAGTTTTCGCCGGAGGAATAGATTTCTTGCGAGACATAAACTTGGGCCAAGAAGTACGCCTGGGCGAAAACGTAGTCATTGTCGGCGGAGGCAATACGGCCATTGACTGTTCAAGGACATGTCTCAGAATGGGCGCTCCGAAAGTTGCCATTGTCTATCGTAGGACGGAAGCGGAAATGCCGGCAGATCCTGAAGAAGTGGAAGACGCTCGTGAAGAAGGCGTTGAATTTCATTTTCTCACCCAACCACTGGAAATCCTTGAGCAGGACAAGAAAATGACAGGCCTCAAGTGCATTCGCATGGAACTAGGGGAACCGGACAAGAGCGGAAGGAGGAGGCCTGTTCCGGTAGAGGGATCGGAGTTCGACTTCGAAGCAGATACGCTTATTCCGGCCATAGGTCAGACATCGGCGCTGGACTTTCTGTCGCCGGAGGACGGAATAGAAATAACTCGTTACACTACCATCAAAGTCGACCCATCTACAATGATGACTTCGCGACCTGGAATATTTGCCGCCGGCGACGTCGTTAGCGGACCTCTCACTGTGGTTCATGCCCTGGCCGGAGGAAAACGGGCAGCTAGAATGATTCACGAATATGTGACTACGGGAAAGTGCGTCCCTTCTGAGAGTCAATGGATGGAAGATCTGATAGCCAAGATTGAAGAAGATCATGGAGTTCTCGTGACTGCCAGGACTCCAGGTCGAGAAGGGGGCCAGGTGTCGAGAACAAAGCTCGACCCCCGCGAGCGAATATCCAGTTTCCTGGAAGTTGATTCAGGCTTGACTCAAAGAAGCTCATTCATAGAAGCAAGTCGATGTCTAAGATGTTTTCACCTGATTCTACTGGCTGTCGATGAAGCAGAGTCTTGAGAATTTGCTCAATTCGTTTTGATAAGCCGATTAGAGCGTATAATTCTTTTCGAACAGACAAGGACTGAAAAATGCCTCTTCTTACTATCGACGATGTTGAAGTGAATGCCTCAGAGGGTATGACAATACTCGAGGCTGCTACCAAAGCCGGAATCTGGATTCCCACTCTTTGTTATTACCCAAAGATAACTCCGTCGGATTCTTGCCGAATGTGTGTAGTGGAGATAGAAGGCATACGGCGCCCCATGACATCCTGCAACACGGTTGTGAGGGATGGAATGCGGGTACGGACAGACTCCCCTAAGGTCAGAAGTATCCGGGAGGAGGTGATGAAACTCGTACTTATGGATCATCCTCTCGAATGTCCTATCTGCCCGGCCGCTGGTGAATGCGAGATTCAGACCCTGACGTATCGACTAGGAATCGGCGGGGCGGACTATCCCATGGAGAAACGTACCAGCCCGACAGTCAGGAACTGGCCGTTGATACAGTACAATCCCAATCTGTGTATAACCTGTCTGAGATGTGTAAAGGTGTGCCACGAAGTAATAGGGGCCGGCGCTCTCGCTCTTGAAGACGTCGGGTACAATGCTCGCATCGGTACTCGAGACGGCGGAGTCCTAAATTGTGATTTTTGTGGGGAATGCGTTGAGGCATGTCCAACCGGCGCCATGTCGTACAAAGAATCCAAAAACTGGGCGCGTTCCTGGGAGTTGAGAAAAACCCCCACAATATGTCCGCTGTGTTCGGCTGGGTGCAGAATGGATATGAATGTTAAGGATAACAAAATATTCCGAATTACAACGAATCCTGCCACGCACAATAATGGTACTCTCTGCGTAGGGGGACGGTTTGGCTACGACCTCATTCATAATGAGGACAGGCTGGTATCGCCGCTGCTGAGGAAGGGCGGAGTCCTGCGCCCAGTGTTCTGGGAAGAAGCTCTCGCGTATGTCTCAAAGAAGCTCCAACAAATTATCACGGAGTCTGGTTCGGAGAGCGTCGCAGGATTGGCTTCGCCAAGGCTGACAAATGAAGATTGTTATGCTTTCCAGAAATTCTTACGGGCTGTTATAGGAACTAACAACATCGACAGTGAGGCGCGGTTTAGTTTTCTGAGAGTGCAGCGTGCCTTGGAATTGACGTGCGGGGTTAAAGGGACTACCAACACTTTGGAAGAACTGCTGGAAACAGAAGCCGTGCTGGTAGTAGGAATAGATCCTGTCGAGGAGACACCTGCTCTCGGCTGGAAGATAAAAATCGCATCGCGCAGGTACGACAGTAACGTCATAGTTGCTAACTCTCGTGAGACCAGCCTGGATCCCTTCGCACGCGTAAGACTAAGAATCAGGCCATATTCCGAGAGTGAACTCGCCCTCGGAATGATGAAAATCATCCTGGATCTCGATCTCTGGGACAGGAAATTTGTCAGGGATCGGACGACAAATTTTCTTCCCATGAAAAACCTGCTTGACAAGATTTCCCTTAAGGGCATTCTCAAAAGAACGGGTTTGTCGTTGGAGGAACTCGAAGAGGCTGCTCGAATATTTGCAGAGGCATCCAGAGCATCCATTATTTTCGGAGGAGACGTTATACTCCAGGAGAATGGCCTTCAGTGCGTCATGAACCTGGTAAACTTGGCCCTTCTCACCGGTAACATGGGATATTCCAATGCAGGAATTTATCCCATCTTTGAAAAGGGCAACATTGTCGGTCTGTGCGACATGGGCGTGATGCCTGAGTACATGCCGGGCTACCAGGACATGGCTTCTGTGAGAGACTTGTTCGAAAGGACATGGAAGGCACGGCTACCTTACAGCAAAGGAAAAACAGCCACAGAGATTGCAAGAGGTTTGGAGAGCGGTGAAGTTCGGGCTATATATATAGTAGGCGCCGATCCCCTAACCGATTATCCGAATGCCGGTCGATGGGCCTCAGCGCTTAAAAATGCGGAATTGCTGGTGATTCAAGATATGTTCTTAAGCCCGACGGCGGAACTCGCGCACTGTATTCTTCCTGCCGCCGCGTTTGCCGAACGGGAAGGAACCATGACCAATATCGAGCATCGGGTTCAGCGTCTTACTCAGGTAATACCGCCTCTCGGACCGACCATGCCGGATTGGTCCATCCTCGAAGAAATGGCTAAGACGATGGGGCACTCTATGGGGTTTTTCCGGGCTGCAGACGTTTTCCGGGAAATGTCTCAAACCATGCCGTTATATAAGAAGCTCACATTACAGGATCTTGAGGGTGACGGAAAGATTCTGCATGCATTTGCAGGAGGGACTCAACGGGGTTCTTCCGAACGGCCTTATTCGTTTGCCCCTGTGAGAACCTGGGAATCGCCGGACAGGGATGCCGCAAATTATCCGTTTGAAATGATCGTCGGGCGTTCC
>CAINUH010000423.1 GCA_903853735.1 uncultured Desulfomonile sp.
CCAAGGCAATTCCACACGTCCCAAACGTAGAGAGATAGTGTATCATGTCACGATCACTTCTTTGCAGTGGAGTGCAAAATGTCCCTAGAAACAGAAAGCATATCGCTGTTGAAGGAATCACTGGAGATCCTTCAAGCGGGATTCAAAGATCTTCCTGATTTCAGCCCGGGAGTCGATTCGGCATCCCTGAGAACCGTATTGTTGGAAGCTGCAATGAAAATGCAAGATAATTACCCGTATTTCCATCCTTTTTACATTGGTCAGATGCTGAAGCCTCCCCACCCGATAGCCAGGCTGGCCTACATCTTGTCGCTATGGATCAATCCGAATAACCATGCCCTTGACGGGGGACGTTGCAGTTCGGCTATGGAAAAAGAAGCTATAGCTGAGATCGCAGGGATGTTTGGCTGGGAAGACCATCTGGGGCATCTCTGCGGTGGTGGAACCATGGCCAACCTGGAAGCCCTTTGGGTGTCTCGGTGTGTTGCGCCGGTCAAAGCGATCGTTGCGTCCGACCAGGCACATTACACCCATGAGCGTATCTGTGGGGTCCTGGGCATACCCTTTCAGAAAATTCCCAGTGATAGAAATGCGAGGATGGACGTGAATGCGCTCCAGGAAATCCTCGAACAGGGAAGGGTAGGGACGGTAGTTGTTACAATCGGCACAACCGGCTGCGGTGCAGTGGATCCATTAGGAGAGGTGCTCAGGCTCAGGGAACGCTATGGATTCAGAGTTCATGCAGATGCTGCTTACGGCGGTTATTATGTTCTGACTGACAATTTGAGACCCGAAACCAGGGTGGTATTTGACAACCTGACGTCAGTTGACTCCATCGTTGTGGATCCCCACAAGCACGGCCTTCAACCGTACGGATGCGGAAGTGTTCTTTTTAGAGATCCCTCTGTAGGAAGATTTTACAAGCATGATTCGCCGTACACCTATTTTACATCCACCGAACTCCACTTGGGTGAAATAAGCCTCGAATGTTCTCGACCCGGGTCGTCGGCAGTTGCCCTCTGGGCCACTCAGCGGTTGCTTCCCCTGGTGCCGGGAGGCCAATTCGCACAGGATCTTGGGAGATGCCGCGACGCAGCGCTACGGCTTTTCACACTACTAGAAACCGATGCCCGCTTCATGACAGCACTGGCTCCGGAACTGGACATCGTTATTTGGGCTCCAAGAGCCACCAGCGCAGTCGAGGCGTCCCGACTCTCACAGGCTTTGTTCAAAGAAGCCGCTTCTCGCAATCTTCACATGGCCATAGCGAATTTCCCTAAATCCATGTTTACAGACCAGTGGATCGACTTCGATTGGGACCAGGATTTTGTCACCTGTCTGAGGAGCAGTGTGATGAAGCCGGAACATCTTGACTGGATTGATCGGATTTGGGATGTGCTTGATGAGGCTACAAGGACTGTAATGGGTTAGAAACGGAGGCGACGGCGAAACTCTCAGCCTACATCATTCAGAAATCTTATGTGGTCCAAGGAGTGAGATACGATGGTAGCTCACGGCTACATAATCGGGGTTGATTTCGTACCCGATAAACCTTCGACCGCATCTGATAGCGGCGACCGCGGTTGAACCGCTGCCCATGAAGGGATCGAGCACAGCATCACCTTCAAAAGTATAGAGCCTGATCAGACGCTCCACAAGCGCTGGAGGAAAAGGCGCAGGGTGGCCCACGCGACGGGCCGATTCCGGGGGGATGTTCCACACACTCGTGGTTGCTGCCATGAATTCATCGCGGCTGATGGTGGATTGACCTTTGTGGGGCCTATCGTACCGCTGCTTTGAGAAAATCAGGATGTATTCGTGCAGGTCTCTCAAGGAAGGGTTGCCGGCCGACATCCAGGAACCCCAGGCACAAGATCCCGATGCTCCCTTGCCTTTGATCCAGATAATTTCTCCACGCATGAGAAAGCCAAGATCACATGCAAGAGAAGCAACATGGGCATTAAGAGGGATATAAGGTTTCCTACCTAAGTTAGCTACATTAAAAGCTATCCTACCTCCTGGAACTAAGACCCGATACGTTTCGGCCAGGATTTTTCTCAAAAAAGCCAGATAATCCGGCAGCGAAAGATCCTCATCATAATCTTTGCCCACGTTGTAAGGGGGGGATGTCACCATCAGAGCTATGGAATTGTCGGGAAGTTCTCCCATATCCTCCGAAGAGTGCTCGAATATTCTGTCGAGCGCATGAGGAGGTACGTGGTTGGTTACTGCGGAGCCCGCCCTATCCAACTCAACTGAGAACAGTTTCCGGGAATAGAAATTCGACGAGTCGTGAGCCTCGCGTCGTCCAGTTCCAAACGATTTTGTAGCAGTTCTCTCTTTCAAAGGCGTTCCATTTATCCACCGGAATGGTTCAGGATGTCCCGAGAACTCACGGGGGGAGGAATTACCATTTCCCTAATCTGCGGTCAATAAAAAAATAATTATTTAATACTACAACAAGCATTATTTCACTAAAAACATGATATAATAGAACCAGCAATTCAAGACAATTGCATTATGACTTGGCATATATTTGCGCTATAGCGAGTGCAATGATACTTACCATTGATCAGGATGTTATAACAATTACCGATAATTATGACGAGATTGCTTCGCTCATGTCCCAATTACATGATTTAAATGCCTTGTTATTGCGAGGAGCCGGAGGCG
>CAINUH010000424.1 GCA_903853735.1 uncultured Desulfomonile sp.
CCTGTTGATTTCTCCCATCAAGTACATCACCATTGCTGGATCTCCCTTGGTAAGGCCTCTTCGTAATGCGTCCTCAAGATAGGCGTCCGCAGAATCGAGAAGCTCATTCTCCGTCTGGATTTTTCCTTTTTCACGGGCCGCCCAAGAACCCTTCAGGCTTGCAACACCGAGGTCTCTCGGGTTCAGTCCTCTTGCCTCGAAAATTGCGACAAGCGCAACCCATTTCCTGGCTGAAAAATCCTCATCTGGATAACTCTTGAATATATTGACGTACTTTGCGGATCGGACCATGTCTTTCACATGTCCAGGAACTCGAGGGGCAAAATCCTGAGTGCGCGCGGTGAAAAGACATCCAGGACAGGTTGCTATTTCTGAAGATCGGTTGCAGTCCCTGGGGACAAGCCTAAAATCCAGTCCGTATCCGAAAACCGTCAAGTTCCGCCCGTCCGTATCCACATCATGTGAGAAATGATTGGAACACAGCGGGCAAGCGAGAACCTTTACTGGATTATTCACACAATCCTCCTTCACATACCACAAATGAACTAAACCTCCCCGAAAACCCGCGACATGCATACCATATCACAAATGAAGGCATTTTTCCATGCTTTTCTTGAATTGTAACCTTTTCTCCAGTCCAAAATAGTTTACAATCGACAGACGTGACCCAAAACAATTCATGAGGAAGCCCGTGGCTGGTGAAATTGACTACAAGAAAGAGCTGAATTTGCGCCAGTTCGAAGCTGTTTCTGTTGGAGGCGGCCCCATCCTCGTTATCGCAGGAGCAGGATCCGGAAAGACCCGAACCATAGTTTACAGGGTTGCCTGGCTTGTGGACCACGGAGTGGAGCCCTCATCAATCCTTCTCCTTACATTCACGAGAAAAGCCGCTCAAGAGATGCTTTCTCGCGCCTCGGAAATACTCGATAGTAGGGTATCGGGAGTTTCCGGCGGAACTTTTCACTCAACAGCCAATATCCTCTTGAGAAGATACGCCGGACTGCTGGGTTTTGATTCATCGTTTTCCATCATGGATCAGTCGGACACGCTTGAAGCCATTGACCACGTGAGAAAATCTTTGGCTTCTGTACTTCCCGATTTGAAGGGTTTCCCTAAAGCCAGGACCATTGCAGAAATTATAAGCAGGTCTGCAGGAGGAGGTCCAACTATAGAGCAGGTTATGAGACATAGGTATGAGCATTTGGAAGGTTTTGCTCAAGAAATCGAAAAAATTCGTTCTGTCTACGAACATCACAAGAAGACCAACAATCTTATGGATTACGACGACCTTCTGTCGAACATGATGTTGTTGCTGGAAAGCAACGAACAGGCAAGGTTGGATGTGTCGACAAGGTGGCGGCACGTGCTCGTCGACGAATACCAGGATACGAATCCTCTTCAAGCTGGAATTGTGCGTCTCTTAGCATTCACTCACGACAACGTCATGGTAGTGGGAGACGACTCTCAGAGCATTTATTCTTTCAGAGGCGCAGTCTTTACAAACATAATGGAATTCCCGAACCTATTTCCGGGCACAAGGGTTATCAAGCTAGAAGAGAACTATAGAAGTACACAACCCATTCTGGAAGTGACCAACTCTATTATATCCCATGCGAAAACCGGATATTCGAAGCGCTTGTTCACTCGGAAAAAAAACGGCCCCTTGCCCCTGGCGGTTCGTCCCTGGACGGAGAGGGGCCAAAGTCGATTTGTGATCCGTTGCATTAAGGAATTGTACGACCACGGTGTCGTTTTCGGAGACATCGCGATCCTGTTTCGAGCAGGATTCCATTCGTTCGACCTGGAAGGGGAGCTAGCCCGTAATAGTATACCATTTGTGAAGTACGGGGGATTCAAGTTCCTGGAGAGCCTGCACATCAAGGATGTGCTTGCTCATCTGAAAGTGATAAACAACACTAAAGACCGTCTGAGCTGGATGAGGATCTTGAAAATCCTGCCCGGCGTGGGTGTCAAGACCGCGTACAGTCTTGCGGCCAGAATTGCTGATGATGGAATTCCTGATGATCCTTCGAAGCTGGTTCACCGTGAAACAAAACACAAGGCAGCATTCAACAACGTCATCAGCCTTATTGGCAACCTGACCAACTCCACTGGACCCATTTCCGAAAAAGTGGAAGAGATCAATCGATACTATTTTCCGTTCCTTAAGGAAAATTATGACAATTATCCCAAGAGGATGCGTGACTTAGATCATCTCGCGAATCTCACAGTCCCCTACAGGAGTCTCAACCGATTTCTTAATGATATGGCCCTTGAACCCCCGGAGCAAGAGGGTGCGGGTGCAGCTTCCAAAGCCGACACACTGGTTCTGTCAACCATCCATTCGGCCAAAGGTCTCGAATGGCACACGGTGATACTAATTTGGGCTGCGGAAGGGCGCATTCCATCACCCATGGCAGTCGATATGCCGGAAGACATGGAAGAGGAAAGAAGGCTCTTGTACGTGGCCACTACAAGGGCAAAGCGCAACCTGGTCATATCGGCGCCCCGTACCTTTCTTGATCGGCGCCTGGGACAGGTGGAGGTACACCTCTCGAGATTCTTGGAAGAGGTACCGACAGACTATTTTCGCTGGACCCAGCTCGACTACGAAGACGAAAAGCCTTGACATCATGTTGGACTGCCAATAAGCTGGCAATGAAGCTGTTGCGGAGAGATGACCGAGAGGCCGAAGGTGCTCGCCTGCTAAGCGAGTGTAGGGTGTAGAGCCTTACCGAGGGTTCGAATCCCTCTCTCTCCGCCATCTTATTTAAGGACCTGAATCTGACACTACCAAAGTTTACAGGGTCCTCGAAATTCACGACAATCTTGAAAGTGCCGTGGAGTCATTTGTTTTCTAATCTGAAGACGGTCGGGACCCGAATTGTAAAGCCATGATGGTGATGTCATCCGATTGAGCAGCGCCCTTTCGGAATGAAGCGATCTTTTCCAACAGCACCTC
>CAINUH010000425.1 GCA_903853735.1 uncultured Desulfomonile sp.
CTCAAGACCGTCCACGTACGCCGTCTGGGAGTGCAGACACTTTTGCGTGAATGGCCTGAACCCCGTTCCACCAATGACCTCGACTTGTTTCTGCGCCCTAAACTACTCATTGAATCACAAAAGCTAGCACCTCTGGCAGCGGCCCTCAACAAATTGGGCTATCGGGCTATTCCTGGCGCAGAGAAATACCAGTTTGTGAAACTTGGGCCGGGAGGCACTGAAGCAGGGAGCGTAAAAATAGATATCCTTACCGGCCCTCAGAGCCGTTTCCAGGGCACAAAGGTGAAAACAAACGCATCATGCACTCATCGAACTGGAGGCGGCAGGTGCGGTAATGCAACCGGGCCAGCAGCCGAGAGTTCTCAACAAGAATTCGCTCCTCGGTCGAAGAAAGTGTGATAATAAAAGGGCTTGTGCGCGACATCTTCCGTCCCCCTTTCCAGAGGAACCAAGTATCTCGTCGGAGCAATGATTTCAAGTAAAATATTAGATACCTTATTTAGGAAACCTAGTACTTAGGCTGTAAGGATGTCAGGAGGTCTTTGAATGAGGGAACTGCTGACTGCTCGTCGGGAATATCCCATTGGCTCTCTTCGGACATTTCCCCGGAATGTTACGGAAACCTTCGCAATAATAGGGAGCAACAAATAAGAGAAACAGCTCGGAAAGTCTGTTTTCAATCACTTTGTTTTTTCGGAGGGAATTCAATGGTTACACCGGGAGTGCATGCTGGACGGGACTGGGAATGTCGTAAGGCAGAATACGAAAGACGAATGGCTAAAGCCAAAGCACTGACCGACGGTGGCAACAGCAAAGTCGTTGATTCCTCCCGAGCGGTAGCTCTTCTGGAGACGGTCATCTGCCCGGGAGACCGGGTGGCTCTGGAAGGGAATAATCAGAAGCAGGCCGATTTTCTGGCCGATTGTCTCTGCAAAGTGGATACCTCGAAAGTCAACAAGCTTCATCTTATCCAGTCGGTAATTGCCCTGCCTTCACACTGTGAGATCTTCGATCGCGGTATCGCAACGAAAGTTGATTTTTCCTTTTCAGGTCCCCAGGCCACACAGGTCACACGGCTTGTCAATCAGTCGAAGATGAAGATAGGGGCGATCCATACCTACCTTGAGCTTTTTGCGAGGTATTTTCTTGATCTTACGCCCCAAGTCGCTCTGGTTGTGGGGGTCCGGGCGGATAGAAACGGCAACCTTTACACTGGTCCTAATACGGAAGAGACACCCGCCATCGTGGAAGCGACTCACTTCAGACAGGGTATCGTAGTGGCCCAAGTGGAAGAGGTAGCCAAAAATCTACCTCGTGTAGATATTCCCGGCGACTGGGTTGACTTCGTCATCCCCTCAGGAAAACCTTGTTACATCGAGCCCCTCTTCACGCGAGATCCGGCCAGGATTCGCGGTGTCAATGTCCTGATCGGAATGATGGTGATCAAGGGAATCTATGCTGAGTACGGAGTCCGTTCTCTGAATCACGGTATCGGTTACGCTGCCGCAGCCATCGAATTGCTTCTCCCCACGTACGCGGAGCGGCTGGGTCTCAAGGGCAAGATCTGCACCCACTGGACGCTTAACCCCCATCCCACAATGATCCCGGCTATTGAGTCAGGGTTCGTGGATTCGATCCACTGCTTCGGCTCCGAAGTGGGAATGGAAGATTATGTTGCGGCCAGGTCCGACATCTTCTTTGTCGGTCCTGATGGCAACCTCCGCTCCAACCGGGCCTTCTGCCAGGCCGCAGGACACTACGCCATAGACGCTTTCGTGGGGGCCACGCTCCAAATAGACCGGTACGGCAACAGTTCCACTGCCGTTGCAGACCGAATCGCGGGTTTCGGTGGAGCACCGAACATGGGCTGCGACGCCCCAGGCCGCCGCCATTCAAGCGAAGCCTGGATCAAGATTGGGGACGAGAACGGTATGTTACCAAGCCTTATTGGTGATATGCCCCGGGGCCGCAAGCTCGTCGTCCAGATGCTCGAGACCCGGGGGCCCAAGGGAATCCAGTGCTTTGTGGACAAACTCGACGCATGGGAGTTGATGAAACGGGCCGGTCTCAAAGTCCCCCCGGTAATGATCTATGGGGACGCCATCACCCAGATCGTCACCGAGAAGGGGATAGCGCACCTTCACAAGTGCGCTACACTGCATGAGAGAGAGGCCGCTATCAAGGCTGTTGCCGGCGATACGGATCTCGGCAAGGAAGCGAAACCCGAAGAGACCGCAGACTTGAGGCGACGCCGCATAGTGGTGACACCCGAAGATCTGGGGATCGACATCGCAGAAGTGAACACGTCGCTGCTCGCAGCCAACTCCATGGACGAACTGGTAGCATGGTCTGGAGGTCTCTATAAAGTGCCGGAACAGTTTAGACACAGCGACCAAAAGTGAGCGGAAAGGTCCCCGGAACATTGGACACTGCATTGAAGCAGTGAAAATATGTGAACATCATCAGGGCGAGGGGGCTATGTTGTATGGGTTTTCTGCCATAGATAGCTGTGAGGTATTTTGTCGTTTTACGATCCCCCTCCGGAAATTGCCACCTACAGTGTCAGGTCTTGCTTTACCGGTCAGATCTCAGCGGTTTGGGGATAAAGTGACAATATCAAGGGATCCCGATATGTCAAGACCTGTTTCCTGCGGGACGTATCCATTCAGTTACCCGCGGAATTCCGAGGTCCGTTGCTCGAAATCATTAAGACTTTTTAAATGTTGTCCCTCGTAACTGAGGACTTACCGGACGGCTACTTTCTTCATTGCTTTTGGGTTGTTTTTTGTGTATAGTGATTTTGCCTGCTTGAGGGAAGGACTGATTTTTCATTGAGATGGCTGAGGTTAAGGAGGTTGGATAAGGATGAGATTGCCGGCCGGACACGCTAGACGGCTTTTTCTTGGATTCACTTTCTCAATTATGTTTTTGGTGGTGTTCGGTCTCCTTATTGCCCACAACACCGAGGCTGAGTCGTCAAGTTTTGCCAGATCCTTATTAGATAACTACCCGCTCACTATTGGAATCCCTACCGCTGACCCTGAACTGACCATCAATTTTTACAGTAAACTTGGCTTCAAGGCAGCAGAGGGTTTCTCCGGCGGACTTGACAAAGTTTGCATGGAAAAAGAGGGAACCCCCTACAAACTTGAAATTTGCCACAACCGGTTTTCTGAGGCAGGGCCTTTGAGCGGAGGTGTTTCCGGCATGAGCCTTAGGGTTAAGAATCTTTCGGTGTCGGTGGCAGATCTAACGAAAAAAGGGCTTAGTTTTGTCGAAACCAATGGCACCAGGGACGGAGTAACCTACGCTTCCTTGAACGATCCGAACGGTATCAGCATAAAGCTTTTTGAACACTAAGAAAACAATAAGGTTAGACGGTATTCATCCAGGCTCTAAGCTTCCCTTTTACCACCAGATCCCGCTCCCTTTTTCAAGTCCGTGTTACGTTCAGTATTGTAGCAGTTCTTCCTGAATCCTTTTCAAATCGTCTTTTTCCGGAGGAAAAGGGAAGTTCCGTATCTCGGCGCCAGGTTTTTCGTTTCCATAGGGACGATTACATGCCACTGTTCCATCCGGACCAGGACAGCCTGAAGTTTCGAAAGGAGAGCCGCTGAGAATTGTCTCTGTAAGCTCACCCTCCGATAGACCAAATTGTATGATTCTTCCATGGTGATCGAACCGCATCCGGTCCAAACGAACTCGATCGTTATCAATCAGCAGGCGAGCCAACTGAATACGCCTGTACGCTCCTATCGGCGGTGAAGGGTGTGCCTCCATCGCAGAACCTTTTTCGGGGAAAAAAGAGAACAAGTGAGTGTAACCTCCCATGGTTCTCGCCTTTGAAATTGCCGTCGCCATCTCCTGCTCAGTCTCGCCCAAGCCGCAAATCAGGTGAACACCGGCCATTCCTTCCCCAAACACTTCAAGACTCTGATCATAAACCTTCCAATATCTGTCCCATTGGTGAGGGCCTCTGACAGGTTTGCCCCTTAGTCGTTCAAATATTTCCCTCGTAGCCGCGTCTATGGCCACCCCGACGCGCTCTGCACCGGCATCTTTCATTGCCGCTAGATCATCCCGGTGGATCAACGAAGGGGATATGAGTAGAGAAACTGCCTTACCGGTTTCTTTGGAAATTCTGTTGCAAATGCGTATCACATCCTGCCTGCACCGTGGATGAGTTATCATTGAGACGCATACCCGCTGAAC
>CAINUH010000426.1 GCA_903853735.1 uncultured Desulfomonile sp.
ACAGTACTGACGTCCGGCTTTAAAGGTCACCTTGAAGTGGTAAGGCTCCTGCGAGTTCATGGAGCGAGGGAATGATTCCCATGGTAAATCATTTGCAGACAATCCAGGGTTACCGCGAGTATCCTTGAAGCCTTACAGGGGGTTGGCCGGGTGATTGGGGAAAAGGTCTCCCGAGCCCAAGAGCGAACCGGCCATCGCGTTCTTCAAACATGGTACCCGCTGTTGGGTCCGGTTGAGCGAGCAGTTAGGCATGATAAGAAGAAACTTGGAAAACATTCATTAACCCCAGCACTCCTTCAAGAACTTTCTGAACACAGCATCCAGAGTAGCAATGGGGAGGGTCCGTGCTTTGGTGCGATAAACTTTTGATAGTCGACTCATTTCAGACTCGATGAAGGAGTTGATCGATTCAATGCGGGGAGCGGCTTGAAGTTCTCCGCTCCCTTTCTTGAGGAGCAGGAGGGTCTGAATGTCGGCGAGCAAGATTGGATCGTCAACGAGATGCCGCACAAGGACATTGAAATCCGTGGGGACCATCCCTAATCCTCGTTCAATCCACTGAATTGCCAGCAGTGGGCGAAGAACATAGAAGTATTTCTTGATACCAACCTCACGGCAACTCAGGTACTCTTGGAAGCTGTCCTGTGCCTTGTTGCGGTAATACAAGAAACACGTTGTCGGAGAACAGAATTCCTTGCTTACCATTCTGAGAGTACTCACCATTCCGTTCTCCTCAAGGTAAACAATCGGAGAACCCAACCATTCCAAGAGCGCTGGATTTGACTTGTGCAGTAGGCCCAAAGCCTTTCGGATATCCCATCCGTTGATGTCGAAGTCGTCAACGATGGGTTCTTCAATGACATCCCTTCCGCGATGAATAGAGAGGTACCAATCCGTGGGACGGAGGTACAAAAATCGGACGTCGTAATCGCTGTCGGGTGAGGGGAAGCCCCATGCTCGGCTTCCCGATTCGCAGGCATATATGATCCTCACTCCATGCTTCTCTTCCAACCCCTTGAGACGACCCAGGACGATGGACCTTGCGTTCTTGTCGACGTTCATAATCATGTCTTGCTCCGGGCATCACAGGTACGGGACACTCGCTCCACCCCTCTTGTTTGTCTGCCACAAATTATGCACCACTTTCTGTCTGTTCACAAATTGTTTGATGTTTGGCGGCAAAGGAATTTAATGTGTGAATCCAAATAACTAGTAGAGGGGTGACGGCTCGATGGGCGCACGAAGAAGTTTGGTGATGGTGTCTATATTGGTGGCTTTGCTACAGTTGCCCTCGGACTCCGTGGCACAGGTGTTGTGTATACAGACGGAATCGGGTTTTACCAATAGACAAGATTGCAGAGCATACGGAGATTTATAGACCGTGCAAAGAAAAAAACTGCAAACAGG
This sequence comes from uncultured Desulfomonile sp., assembly GCA_903853735.1. Next base: position 1,408 of record CAINUH010000426.1, read on the forward strand.
AACAGGTGGAACAGGTGGAACAGTTGAATGAGAACGGAAAAGACTTCATAAATCTATTGAAGAATATGGGACGACTTATTCCCGTTGAAAACGGAAAACGGGTAGTAGTTTTGGAACAAGAACTCTGTCTAGAATGTCGTCCACCTGGAAAACATGGTTGCCACAAGGTTCAGCTCATGGATAGCCTTTCAGTTTTTTACGCAGTGGGCTATGAACTTTCCGAATGTAAAAAATAATAAAAATGTAGCCCAGACGTCAAACAGCTAGAGGGCTGGAAGGTCTCACCCCTAGGGCCACGGATGTCTCTTGGCGCGAGTCATGGTATTCGAGTCCCTTGACATGATTGCAGCACTTGGCCCGCTTCGAGCTAACCTCGTTCGGCGTGAAGGCAAGTTTTCTCCGCTTACTGGCGTACCCAGATAGCTTCGGTGTTTAGGTCTTTTTCCACAGACCGAAAACACACATTCGCAATTTTGCTTGACAGCTAATTCCAGCGGCCGCGTTGAACAACCCCATTCCCACGATCCAGAGCCGCATCAATAACCATTTGTCCAAGAAGAAATTCAATGGGTTCGACAAAGGCTCGCCCACAGTCTCAAATTATTGTCCCCCAGGTGTCAGATTCCCCATCATGAGTCGAATTGAAGACTACAGAGCGATTGAAAAAATCAATTTTTCGAGGAGAAGGAAGGAGTCAAGACATGAAAAAAGTATATGCTCTGATATGTGTGGTGGCTGTTGCTGCTTTCTCTCTGGTCACCGTTCCTGACGCATCGGCTGGTGCGGCTGCATCCTCGGCAGCCGGAAGTGGCTCCGGTGGAGCCGCAAGCAGTGCAGCTTCATCGTCGAACAACTGGGGTTCTTGTTACGGCTGCAGCGGGTGGAACGTAGGTTTCTCGGCCTCAGCGAGTTCAAGC
>CAINUH010000427.1 GCA_903853735.1 uncultured Desulfomonile sp.
CCATAGATTTGTCACCTGGCTGATCCTATGGATACCCACAGTCGGGACCCAACCCGTGATCAACACCGAGAAGTTCTCTGGCTAGCCCAACTTCGACACGCAGCAAGTGTGCCAAGCCTGTTTTGGGGGGATATGAATTGGCCAAATATCTTTCAATTTCATACAGAAAAGTTGTCCATAAGTCTGTACGGCTCTAAGCATCTCTTCCAGCTCATTTGAAACAGCCAAAAGGTGAGTTGAGGGGTTTTCGCAGCCCCAATGGCCCAAGCTTTGAATGATGTGGGACGTGCAGCAGCCGATTGCACGACTCGCGCGATCATCGGTCCCAAGACAGGCTTTCAAAAGAACGCAAGGACCGGCAGGATACCGGTCCTACAATTCTTCAGTGGGGTTGGCGTCTTGCCGGCCACATTCCAACGGCAAGCAAGCTGTTGATCCGGATCAGTCGCGGCTTGGTTCCGAGATAAGGCGTCAGCGCATTTACGAAAAGGAGTACTTAGTCTTTCTTTGCCTTCTGAAGGGCCATGAACAGCCTTTCTGACGTCACGGGCAACTCGTTAATCCGAACGCCGGTCGCATCGTATATGGCATTCAAGATGGCCGGGATAGTGGGCATTATGGCGCCTTCGCCGACTTCTTTCGCGCCGTAAGGGCCATTAGGCTCTCGTGACTCTACGATAATGGATTTTACCTTTGGCATGTCCATGGCAGTGGGGATTCTGTATTCTCCCAATGAAGCATTGATTACGCGGCCACGGGAGTCGAATTTAACCTCTTCGAAAAGACATTCGCCAAGCCCCATGGACAGCGACCCCTGCATCTGACCCTCAACGAGAGTCGGATTTACCGCCAACCCGCAGTCATGGGCATCGGTCATGTTGTCCACGGTGATCTCACCAGTACCCATGTCTACAGAGACTTCAACTACTTGAGCAGAACAGCCATAGGCGGGCGATGTTCCGACCGCGGCCCCTTTATAAGAACCTCCAAGCCTGGGGGGTTTGTACTTGCCTGAACCTACAAGAGTTCCCCCTTTCAGAAATGCCAGGCGAGCCGCCTCCCTAAATGTTAGGTATTCGCCGGAAGGAGGATCGGTCCAGCCACGGTGTTCTTTGATGTATGACGTTCGGAGTTTTTCAAAATTCCCTGCTTTACCGTCGAACAGGACGATGCCGTCACGGAACGTGATGGATGACGCAGGGCAGCCCAATTCTTCCGCGAGAAATGCAGCAATACGATCTCGAATCTGCTCTGCAGCTTCCTTTGTCGCATGACCCGTCATGAGGGTCTGTCTGCTGGAATATGCCCCAAGATCCACGCTAAGATCAGTGTCGCCAGAGATTACTCTAACATTTTCAAGTGTTATGCCCAGAGTCTCAGCGGCAAACATACCCAATATTGTATCTGATCCTTGGCCTATTTCAGCAGAACCGGTGAGGACTGTTGCGGTCCCACCGTCCTCACTAAGTTTTACAACTACGGTGGAGTGGTATGTATCGGACCTGTAAATCGGGTAGCCGGCGCCGGAAACAAAGAATCCGCAGGCCATGCCGATTCCTTTTCCTTTGGGGAGCTTGCCTTTCTTGTTCTTCCAGTCCGAACCATCTCGAACGGACTCAACACACTCTTTCATGCCCAGGCTGGACATGTCCAGGTCATTCACCGTCACGTCGCCCGCCTGCATGATGTTCTTGAGACGAATTTGAACAGGGTCGATTCCAAGCCTTTCAGCGCTCATGTCCAGGAGTTGCTCAAAAGCCGCGCGGTGAGCTACTCCTCCGTGGCCGCGCTGGGCGCCGCAGGTGGGTTTGTTCGTGTAGATCCGACATCCGTCATATTTCATCGCCTTGAGCTTGTACGGTCCGCCCAAAAGAGATCCGGAGTAGTAAACAGTGGCTATGCCGAAACTTGTGTATGCCCCGCCGTCAAGTATGGCCTTGTTCCTCAGAGCTACCATTGTCCCGTCTTTCATCACTCCCAGACTCATCTCGGCATAGAACTGATGACGAGCCCTACTATGGAGGAACACCTGCTCACGAGTATAAGTCATCTTTACCGGCTTGCCCGTCATCCGGGATAGCAGAGATGCACTCATCTCCAAGGGCGTTGCTTCGGCCTTCGGCCCAAAACCTCCTCCCACGAAGGGTTTGACCACCCTCACATTCCCAATCGGTATTCCAAGCACCATAGACACGGTTCTCATCACATAGTGAGGGACCTGGGTGGATGTATGGAGCGTGAGTCGTCCATCTGTATCAAAAACCGCCAGACAAGAGTGAGGTTCGATAAAAGCCGCATCCTGCCTTTTATTGAGAAAAGTGTGATCCACTATCAGGTCACAACCGGCCAGAGCAGCTTCGGTATCTCCGAACTCCTGGTGCACTTCCGCGTTGATATTGCCTGGGAACTCGTCATGTATGACGGGGGCCCCCTCTTTCATGGCTTCAAACATGTCGAAAACCGCGGGCAGTTCTTCGTAATCGACCCTTATCAGGCTGACGGCCTCCTGAGCCGTCGCCAAATCCACGGCTGCCACCGAGGCTATTTCGTCCCCTACATACCGAACTTTGTCGTAGGCATACAGCGTCTCGTCATATCGCGCGGGAGACACTCCGTATTTCACTAGGCCTGCCTCTTTCGCGGTGGCAATCGCTTTCACTCCTCGTAACTTAGCCGCCCTGGAAGTATCAATGTGCAGAATTTTACCGTGGGCGATCGGGCTCTGAAGAATGACGCCGAAGACCATGCCGGGCATACTGAGATCGTCGGAATATTTCGCCTTACCCGTTGCCTTGGCCGGGCCGTCAAGTCTGGGGGCTCTTGTGTTGAGTACCGAAAACTCGCTCATTTCAGGATACCTCCGTTCCCTCGATAGACTTCGCGGCTTCCTGTACAGCCTCGACTATTTTTTGATAGCCGGTGCAACGGCACAGGTTTCCAGAGATCGCCGTCCGAATATCTCTATCCGTTGGTTTGGGATTCTGATCCAGCAAAGCCTTAGCGGAGAGGATCATTCCCGGGGTGCAGAATCCGCACTGGATAGCTCCCTTGTCCACAAAGGCCTGCTGAATGGGGTGCAATACACCGTTGTCCGCCAGACCTTCTATGGTGAGCACTTCTCTACCATTTGCTTGAACAGCCAGCACGAGGCAGGAATTCACCGGTCGGCTATCCAGTATAACTGTACAGGCGCCGCAGTCTCCCAGGCCGCAACCGTGCTTGGCGCCGGTCAGTCCCAGGTCTTCCCTCAGGAACTGCAGAAGAGTCGCATTCGGTTCTACCGCGGCTTCAACCGGCTCACCATTGATAATCACGTTGATAATAGTCTTCATGGTTTCTTCTCCATGGGGTTGTCAGCATACTCAGGGGGGGTTAAGGTTTCCAGGAACGCGCGTGCTCCAGCGCCTGTATGAGCGACCGCTTTGTGAGGACCTCGATCATCATGCAGCGGTATTCCATGGTTCCGCGATGGTCGGTGATGGGACTGCACATACCGACTCCCACTTCACCAGCCTGCTGAAACAAATTTTCTGTAGGTTTTTGGCCAATGAGCATCTCCTCCGCGGCATGAGCCCGAACAGGGGTCGGAGCAACAGCGCCGAGGGCAATGCGGGCGTCCACTATGGGGCCGTCCGGCGACTGCAACGTGATGAGAGTTGCCACGTTCACCATGGAAATCTCCAGGGTCTTGCGCGCCCCCAGCTTGATGTATGAGCCGCCACTCCAAGGGGGCGGAGTTTCAATGTTAATGGAAACCAACAGTTCATTTGATTCGATTAAACTTTCACCCGGACCTTTGAAAAAGTCATTGACCAATACTTCGCGTTCCCCTGCGGTGCTCTTGAGTTTGAGGACAGCATTGAGAACCATGCAAGCTGGAGGCAAATCCGCGGCCGGCCGTGCATTAACGAGATTTCCACCTATGGTGGCCCTATTGCGGATCATGGGAGCCCCGAGCCTTGCTGCAGCTTCAGCCAATGGAACGAATCGATCCCTGATCAGTTCGTGTTTGGAAAGCTCCGCGGCAGAAACAGTCGCTCCCACTGTGACGCCATGACCGTTCCTGGGAATGATTGAGGCCAGCCCAGGTACCCTAGCAATTGATATGACATGAGTGGGTTCATCTATCTTCTGTTTCATCCTGACCAGAAGATCAGTGCCGCCCGCCAGTAGCTTCGCGTTGCCTCCCAATTCAGAGAGCAACTGCAGGGTCTCCTCGAGTGTCGAAGGCTCATGATAATCAAACTTGGGCAGGAGCATCCTCTTTTCCTCCTGTGAAAAGATATGGAAACTGTGACAGACCTAAGAATGGGAAAACGTTGTACCTTTGAGGACCTGGCCAAAACAAACCGGTTCAGAACGTCTTCACGGCTTACTCACTTGACCCTCTCCCATTGGGGAGAAGTGATGCTATCGAAAACTACACATCCGACGCCCCGTCCGTATACGGGCAGAATTGGAGGCGCGTTACACCTGGAGGTGTTGAGCCGGACTCCAAATAGCTATATCGAAAAAAGCCCCGGTTAGCCAGACCTGTACGCCTGATGGGTTTTGCGGTCCTTACTCCGCGTCGCGTGACCTAATCTTGCCGGCTATTCGTCGGTAACAAGACCCCTCACATAGCGCGGAACACTCCGCCAATGAGTTCTCATAGTAACACAATCCAGGACACGCATGCGAACCTATTAGCGATTTCCTTAATCTGATGGGACGGGCGAAGCGCACCACCGGCAACTCTATCGAGGCGCCGCAGTGGTGAGCGAAAACATAGACGCCCAGACTGAAATCCGCCGGACAGGCCTTGTATCCCACAAGCCTACAGGCGGGGTCTCGCAAGAATTCAGAAATCCCGTTCCATGATTTGCCGCAGAGCGTACAACAAATTGACTCCAACAATGTCTGTGTGCCGGAACTACTTGTGACGCCACTACTCGGTTCCGGCGATCCTCCATAAACCATGCCCCGCGTGTCCACCGGCCCTTGCCTTGCTCCTGAGCGATCCGAGGCCTCCTGAGCAAACCTATGGGTGAGGTGACCGGCCCGATGAGAGGATGCAAAATCAACGCCGTGGCTCGGCCCATTCATTGCCACTCGAGCCGGAATTCCCTTTTGGGCGAAAAAGCTCTTGAGTTCAGCCGCAGTTTCAAGGGCCTGCTTAAGTCTAATATCCTTTTCATCAGGCTTGACAATCTCGTACGGGCAACATCTGAAGTAGATCCAGCCCGTGTATCCACCGAATGGGGTGCCGTCGGTGGGTCTGTTGCAGGCCATTACTCCACGTGCGATCTGAACATCCACCGGCACCACTACATGATAATCTTTTCCCCTGGGATGCACGCCTATCCAGCCCTCGTTTCCTGATTGGACAGGCATGGTGGCGCGAACAATGTCACTAAATTTGATTGTCAGCATGAGCGGGCCCGTCAAGGTTTCTGTATGAGGAACTTCGACATTCTAAGATAGCGACACCCAGGAGCACTGTCAAGCCATAACAAGGCTGTATTGAAAATCATTGACAACTGTGGGCCGAAGAGTTACCAATGAGCACGTTTCACAATCATGAACCGCACCGGTTTGCCAAACCCTGTCAAAATACGATTGGGTGATCAATCATGAGCGCTAGAACGGAATCATCGCAGACGGCATATACGGCCCCCATTGTGTCCAAAGCTATGAGAATCCTCAGGATGATAGTTAAAGCTCAAGATAACCCAGGTATTAGTGATGTCGCTTCGCAACTGTCTCTGGCTAAATCCACTACTCACGGCATCCTTGCTGCTCTGGAGACATCGGGATGGGTCTTGCGTGATCCAGTGACGAGGGCATATACGTGCGGTCATGCTGTAAGAGACCTCGCGGCTGCAGCACATGTGAGAGTTCCTCTGGTAAACATTGCGCGACCCTTCCTGGAGAATCTCTCCGTGGAGCTTAAAGAGGATATATTCCTGGGCGTCTTGACCGGTCAAAGTCTCTTGATCCTGGACCAGGTTGAAACTTCCAAGGAACTTAAGGTTACGGCGCGACCAGGAACGCGGCTTCCAATGTTTGCCGGGGCAGCCGGCAAGATTTTCCTGGCTCACATGGATAGGGAAGAACTTTCCAAGGTGCTTGAGAGCCAACCTCTCCCGCGCTTCACTCCCGACTCCATCACAAATCCTCTTCAATACCTGGCGGAACTGGATCGCGTACGTCATGCAGGGATTGCCGTGGACACCGGAGAGTACATTTCGAACTGCCGGGCCGTGGCAGCACCGATTTTTTATGGTAAGAAAAACAGGCGGCGGATGGTAGCCGGTTTCTGGCTCGTTAGCCTCGACTCGCACCTCAGTTCTATACGTCTGCAAACCGTCGAAAAATTGGCCATCCGGACCGGTGAAGCCATTTCACTGGCCATCAGTTCCAATTACGGCTGATATGCAACAGGTCCAGATTCGCTTTCAACCCGCTGAAACCACTCGGAATATTACCAACATTCCTTGTTGATTGCGATTCAGCACAAGATTTAATTCTGAATCCTTGGATCTTCTACTAAATTGAGATCTACCTGAAGTTCGTTGTGTCCGCGTAACACCTTGAGACGAACCTGCGCACCCACATTCTGCTGCAAGATAATGTTTCGATAGTCGTCAAAGGTGGGGGTAGGGGTATCGTCAACAGCGAGAATTACGTCACCACCCACAAGAATCGGCCTCCCCCTATAGTATGCCATCCGGGTGCCACCGCGGAGACCTACCCGTTCCGCGGGGCTGGAATTGGCAATTTGAAAGATCAGGATTCCGTTCACCGGAGGAAGATTCATTTCCTGGGCCAATTTAGGCACGAGGTCCATGGATGATCTTATCCCAATCCATGGATAAATAGGGCGGCCCAGTTTTGTGATTTGTCCGGCAACTTTTTTAGCGCGGTTCATGGGCACGGCAAAACCTATGCCGGTGAATCCTCCCGTAGGCGTAGGGTTGTACAAGGCGGTATTGATTCCTATGACCTCTCCTCTGGAGCTTATCAATGGCCCGCCGCTGTTCCCGGGGTTGATAGCAGCATCGGTCTGTATCAGATCCATCATTGTTCTCTGCCCGATAACCATATCGCGGTGCAAAGCGCTTATGAAACCTGCAGTGACGGTGTGCTGAAAACCGAATGGGTTACCGATTGCTATAACTCGCTGACCAGCCGAGAGATTGTCGGAATTTCCCAACCGCGCCACAGCCATCTCGGGGAATGGATCCACCTTGATCACCGCAAGATCGCTGACGGGGTCTCTCCCAACGAGCCGCGCGCGGTGTTTCTTTTCCCCCATGAAGGTGACTTCTATGTTCTCTGCCTCAGCCACCACGTGATTATTGGTGATGATGTGTCCCGAGGAGTCGATCACGAAACCGGTTCCTTGGCCTGTTTGAGGCACCACCTGCATCCAGAAGTTGTAGGCCCTGCTGGTGGTCACGATGTTCACCACAGCCGGGCTGACTTCCTTATAAACATTCATCACTACCGCTTCGCCGCTTTCTAACGCATCGTATGACACCGGAGGCGCCGTATGATTGGTGAGTTTTGCCGGCAACGGTCGCCTGTTAAGCCACATTCCGGCAACCAGACCGGCCCCGAAAATCACCGCAAAGGTAATGATGATGGACCATTTGACCGAGCGTTTCATTCGATGGTACCGCCATGAGGAAGTTGGCGCACATACGAATCAACGGCTGAAGGATACTGAATCGCGTTTGGCGGGAAGAAAACCGTTGAAGGACCGAACATTGGGGGCTGTGCCTCCTGCCCTCCATCAGGCTGTTGTGAATCGTAAACAAGCGTTACTTTACCTTTATCGTCTCTGGAATAGAACGCACGCCCAAGCGATTCCCCCGACGGTGACAGCAAACGCACGGTTTGATCATAACCCGGCGCGTATCCTATGTTTCCGTAATAGTTTACGGGAGGACCGAATCCGCGATTCATTACTGGGCCTGCTGCTGGGTCGTTATAAGACCACATTGGAAAATACGAGGTATCCACCGTCGAAACCGGCTTTGCTTCAAAGTTGGCCGGCAGGTCAGGCCCTGCTTCGAGGAGACTGGGAAAGCCGGCAGTCGATGACGGAGGCGCTTCGTTCACAAAAATAATTTCGGGAGGAAGAGGATAATCCCGCAGTGGTTCTCTGTAAAGAGCTGTTTTCATGAAATCCATCCACACCGGTAATGCTGTTACACTGCCGTATTCTTTCTTGCCCAAAGGGACCTTGGCGTCGTATCCAATCCAAACGCCGGTCGTCAATTTGGGATTGAAACCTACGAACCAAGCGTCGGTGCAATCATCGGTCGTTCCAGTCTTCCCCGCAATATCATTTCTTCGTAAGCGTGATGCGGCCGCAGCGGTTCCCGTCACGCACGTTTCTCTTAGCATGCTCACCATGAGGTAAGCGCTTTGAGGGCTCAGAATCTTTTCCATAGCCGGACGGGCAATGGGCCGCGAGGGAAAAGAAGAGGCTAGTAGCGTCTCTATGTCCAGAGATGTCCGTGGATGTTCTCGAGCCAAAGACCTCATCTCTTCTATGAGCCCGGGATCCGAAGTATTGGAGTGATATGGACGTAGTATCCGGTCGGATGAACCCTGCTTTCTGTTACCTATCCAATTTTTCTGTGTGGCCACTTCTACAGTGTTGAGCGGCACAGACGTGTTGTCTTCCAGCACGTTGCCGAAACGATCGATCACCTTCTTGACGAGGACCGGATGCACTCTTACCCCCATGTTCGGGAAAACCGTGTAAGCCGATGCAAGTTCAAGAAGGGTAACTTCGGATGCTCCAAGAGACAAGGACAGGTGCTTGCGCAAAGGGGATCTTACACCCATTTTTCGAGCCATCTGTACCGTGGCATCCGCGCCCACATCCATCAGCAGTTTGATGACTGCTATGTTGCGAGACCGAGCCAGGGCCTGGGACAGGGTGATTGGCCCCAAGAAACTCCCGTCCGAATTTACCGGTACCCACGGGGGCTCTTTAGGATCTAAGACGACGGCTATTGGTTCGTCGACCACCATTGTTCTGGGACTGTATGAAAACCATTCCAGGGCTGTAGCGTAGACAACCGGCTTAAAAGCGCTGCCCGGCTGTCGCAGGGCCTGGGTAGCCCGATTGAAACTGGATTGATCGAAATCCAGCCCCCCTACAAGGCTGCGTACATACCCCGTGTTGTTCTCAATGCAGACGACAGCGCCTTGAACAGGCGGAAAATTGTAGTGCTCCAGTCTGAAATTGTCTCCCTGGTGGTCCAATACTCGGAAAAGAATCATATCGTTTGGTCTGTAGTGTCTGGCTCCGGGGAGGCTCATGCGGAATTGGATGTTGCCTTGAATTGCCAGCGTACAGTCTTGAAGATCATCTTCCGGATTCTTTCCCTTGCGTTTCTTTGGCATATTATTGCTGATAATCACCGCGTGGACTATTTCTCCCTGGTTGAGAGCCGGAGTCGATGCATTCTTCAGGAAATAGTTCATTTCAGCAGTATCCAGTCTCTTAATCAGCCCTGGCGGTCTGCCTTGTCTTTTCTCCCAGGATCTCACCCCTTGCAACAAAGCATCCGACGCGGCTTTTTGAAGTTTCAGGTCGCATGTAGTCCAGACTTTAAGCCCGTCGTTGTAGAGCCTGTTTTCGCCATACTTGGCCACAATGTACTGACGCACGGCCTCGGTGAAGTAAGGCACTTTCTCAAAGGGGGTAGGCAAGTCCTCTCTGAACTGGGGGGTCTCTTCGCCGGCGATCCTCGACTGATCTTGTGAAATGAATCCACTGCGCACCATGCGTCCGAGAACAACGTCTCGCCTCTTCAGAGCCGCGTCGAGGCTTCTCGGCTGAGACAGCTTTGACGGATTGGACACTAGTCCTGCAATGAATGCGGCTTCCGCGACACTGAGATCCTGAGTAGTTTTACCAAAATACGTCCCCGCTGCCGCTTCCACGCCGTAAGCACCTCTGCCCAAGTAGATCTCGTTCAGGTAAAGCTCTAGTATCTCGTTCTTGCTTAGAGTTTTCTCCAGTCGGAATGCGAGGATCGCTTCCCTGACCTTCCTGGAGATCTTTTTTTCTTTGGACAATATGAAGTTCCGGGTCACCTGTTGAGTTATTGTGCTCCCCCCCTGAGCAAAGTTGCCTGCTTGAAGATTTTTTACGAATGCCCTGAGCACCCCTAACCAGTCCAAACCAGGGTGAGAAAAAAATCTGGCGTCCTCGGAAGCCAGAAAGGCGTTGATTACGTGGGGAGGCATGGAGTTCAGGGGGATGGGAAACCTTTTCTCTCTATAGAAAACCCCCGTCACAGTTCCATCTTCTGCGTAGAAGGTTGAGACTGTTTTTGGCCGGTAGGCTCGCAGGTCCGGCAGGGAGGGCAGATCTGAAGAAAAGGTCAAGTAAAGTCCAAGAAGGCTCCCCAACAATCCCGCGCTGATCGCGCAAATCAACAAGACCGGCAGACCGGCTCCCACCCACGCTACGACGCCGCATATACGGAGCCATTTCTTTTTTTTCGTTGTTCCCAAGATGAGGGCCCCTGTGTCGACCGCTCGAGACTTTCTCAAGCAGCCAGCAAGTTATATAGCGTACTTTATGACACCGGCACATGTGCCGTCAAGAATCGCCGCGATGTTTTCGGTTGATGATTGGGCTAATGGTCTTGATCGCTCCCCAGTGCTGGGCTACACTGAATCGCAATACTGGTTGTCGTCGAGGGAACCCGCTTTGAGGATAGGGCAAGGATTCGACGTTCATCGATTGGTGCCTGGACGGAGTCTGATACTTGGTGGCGAGGAGATCGAGTATCCCAAGGGCCTGGAAGGCCATTCGGATGCAGACGTCCTAACCCACGCTCTCATAGATGCCATCTTGGGAGCAGCCGGGCTTGGCGACATCGGTATGCACTTCCCGGACACCGACCCCGCGTTCAGAGACGCGTCGAGCATTGGCATGCTGCAAGCAGTATGTTCGAAAGTGAGTAGGCTTGGGTGGAAGGTTTCGAATATTGATATCACCGTCTTTGCAGAGAATCCCAAATTGGGCCCCTATCGAAAAGCCATTGTATCAAATCTGGCCGACGCTGTGGGCATTGCTGTGGACAGGGTGAACTTGAAGGCGACCACTACAGAAAGACTTGGCTTCATCGGACGTGGCGAAGGGATAGCAGCCTCTGCAGTGGCGCTTTTGGACGGAATTTCCGGCACGGGGAACAAGGATGACTCCGATGAAAATTGTCGGAGAAATCATTCTTGAAGGCTGGATGAACACTTAACCTTAAACGAGGACAGGAGAACTTCATGGGCTTACGGCTGTACAATACTCTTACTCGAAAAAAAGAAGAATTTGTGCCCATTCGGCCTGGAAAGGTAGCAATGTATGTATGCGGAGTCACCGTGTATGACATGTGCCATATTGGTCATGCTCGTTCCATAGTGTTGTTTGATGTTATCTACCGGCATTTGATTAAAAGCGGCTATGAAGTCGTTTATGTCAGGAATTTCACGGACGTTGATGACAAAATAATAAACAGGGCAAATCAACTAGGTGAAGATTGGAAAAGTTTGGCAGAGAGGTTTATTGCCGAGTTTTACACAGACATGGATTGTCTGGGAGTACTTCGCCCCAACCATGAACCCAGGGCAACTGAGCACATCAGTCAGATTCAGACCCTTATAGGGAAACTCATCTTGACAGGACACGCATACGAGGTTGAAGGTGATGTCATGTTTTCGGTGGGCAGCTTTCCAGGCTACGGTAAGCTCTCCGGAAAAAGGATCGAAGACCTCGTGGCAGGGTCCAGAGTGGAGGTAGACGAGAAGAAAGAGAACCCCCTGGATTTCGCGTTGTGGAAAGGGGCAAAACCGGGCGAACCCTACTGGGATAGCCCTTGGGGACCCGGTCGTCCCGGCTGGCACATAGAATGTTCCGCCATGAGCACGCAGTATTTGGGCGAGCATTTTGATATTCATGGGGGAGGAGCAGATTTGACGTTTCCTCATCACGAAAACGAGATTGCCCAGTCAGAAGCCGCTCTAGGAGGACAGTTCGCCCGGTACTGGATTCACAACGGCTTCGTCAACATCCGTTCGGAAAAGATGTCCAAGTCGCTCGGAAACGTCCTCAACATCAGGGACATTCTTAAACAGGTACATCCGGAGGCCCTCCGACTTTTCCTGCTCTCTAGTCATTACCGCAGTCCCCTGGATTATAATGAAACGTCCATTCGAGAGGCTTCAGCCGCGTTGGAACGCCTGTACGGCGGTGTGTCATCCCTCAACGGCCTTCTCGAAGCCTGTGGCGCCGGCCTGTCGTTGCCGGACGAACTTGTCGGCATTAGGGAACGGTTTGTTGAAGTTATGAATGACGATTTCAACACCCCTCGAAGCCTCGCCATACTTTTCGAGGCGGCAAGAGCTATCAACAGAATCCAGTCGGATTCCGGTTCCTCAAAGGATAACATCCCTGCACGTGAGCTTTTGCTGGAGGTCCGGCGTGAGATGGTTGGGCTGTCGAGAGAAGTGCTCGGTTTGCTGAAGGACGCCCCTGAGACCTTTCTGGAGAATTCGCGAAAGTCTGGAGTGGGTACACTAGAAATCACCGAAGATACAATAGAGGAATTGATCGCTCAGAGGGCTCTAGCTCGTAAGGAGAAGGATTTCTCCCGTGCAGATCAAATCCGCGGTGAACTCGCAGCCCGTGGAATTGTTCTGGAAGATGGCCCTATCGGGACGACCTGGAAGGTGAAAGAATCTCGGTGATAAGCAATCGAGAGCCGATTGGTCGAAACCATATACTAAATCGGCCTCTTACCGATTCGCTTTGTGGCAAACCAATTTTTGATCAAGGAAATAGTCTTGGAGATCCAAGCTGAGAATGTCGAATTCATTTACGATCCTGGAACTCCACTAGAGCAGAGAGTTCTCAAAGACATCAGTTTCACTATTTCGTCCGGAGCGGTTGTGGGGATACTCGGTTCGAGCGGTTCCGGCAAGACTACTCTTGTTCGCAATTTGAACGGTTTGCTCGAACCGACAAACGGCAGCGTGCTGGTAGGGGGGATAGATACGCGGGAATATGGGCCTGAACTGAGGCGCCGAGTGGGCTTGGTTTTTCAGCGACCGGAAAGGCAACTTTTTGAAGAAACTGTGTTCAAGGACATCTCATTTGTGTTGAGACGTTTCTCAAAGTGGTCGGAAAGGGAAATCTTCGATAGAGTAGAGCACGCTGCGGGTCTCGTGGGATTAAATATTGTTGAGGTAGGGTCACGATGTCCTATGGCTCTGTCAGAGGGAGAACGACGCAAGGTGGCAATCGCAGGCATATTGGCCAATGAACCGGAGGTCCTGATCCTTGATGAACCTGCCGTGGGTTTGGACCTTCCTTCTGTGGCGAGCCTGGTCTCTTTGATACAAGAAATCAAACATTCCGGAGGCCGAACTGTGGTAGTTGTCTCCCACGACCTGGACGCTTTCTTGACTGTCTTGGACACCGTCATTGTACTCGACCACGGCCGCCTTGCAGCCTTCGGGTCTCCGATGGAAGTGTGCACCGCACTGGGAGCGGACCCTAGAATGAGGCCGTTCTTGCCTGAGCCTGCCCTTCTGTTGTACGACCTGCACAAAATGGGTGTGCCCGTTGATGTCAACGAATTCAGAATTCCTGTCTTGGCGCAACAGTTGTCTGCATTTCTAGTGAGAATGGCCGGCAACCCCGGAACAGGTTGATCATGATCGACCAGTTATCCGGTGAGCGCACAGTGGTTGCTCAGACGGAGGAAGGACTAATCAACACGATGTTTTTCAAGCGGCAAGACTTGTCATATCCTTTTTGCAGCAATAATGCACGTCGTACGGCAATTCTCGTCTCCTTGCTGATTCTTCTATCACCTTGCGGAAATGCCTGGAGTGACTCGCTAAGTCTTGAACAGGTGTTGCGCCGCGTCCAGGAGGTCTATTCTCATCACTGTTGCTTCAGAGCGTCCTTTGACCAGTTGACGGTAAATACTGCAATGGATCTGAAGGATCGTTTCCAAGGAACGATGTATGTGAGAAAGCCGGCATCTATAGCTCTTGAGGTTGAGAGCCCTGAAAAACAAAAGGTGGTTATGCAGGGACGATCATACACCGTTTATTTTCACCAGGATGGCAGCGCTGTCCGTGGAGAAGTTCCTTCTGAAATTAACGTCGAGCACTTTTTTGGATTCTTTACCAACATCGGCAACATAGACAGAAACTTCTCTATGCAGTTTCCCGCAAGATCTATGGACAAGGAAGAGAATCTTATTTTCATTGAGCTGGCAGAAAAGAAAAACCAACAAAATGCCTTCCGAATCCTCCTTGGAGTTGACAGCGAGCGGTTTACAATCAGACGTGCCATCATCTACGATGCCCTGGGCAACTATAATCGATTCGACCTCGAGAAAATCACTTTCTTGCCGTCTATCCAGGACTCGACCTTTCAGATAGGAGGGGCTGAAGACAAAGCCGTCAGGATTCCGCGGATAGACAGCGCGCCGGAATAGATGACAAATTGGAGGTTACTGTAGGAACTTTGTATGACTCGTGAATGACCTGATTCCGAATGCCGTGTTCCTACCTAAAGCAACTTCGTTTTGACCGCCAGTTTTCCATATCGTCTATTATCGCCTTGCCTATGGCATATTTGTCAAAATGTTTGTAAGCACTGTTCGCTGGATGGCTTAGTAAATCTACAAACAACTCTGCAGATTGACATGCGAGAATTTGATGTTCTGTCAACACACTAATATTTGGAGCCTTTGCGCTTTTCGCCCTAAGTTCCTGTTCTCCCCCACCGTGGCTCTCAGGGACAATTACCGCTCGTGCGCCAGTGAGAAGGATCTCGTTCACCGTGTTATATCCTGCCCTCGAAATCACCAGTTCCGAGTGATGAACCAGATCCACGAGGTCAGGCACGAAATTTAGGAACCTGACTTTTGTGCTCAGTGGGTGACACTGAAGGGCGCGGGCAGCTCCTTCGTCCAAGTAGGGATCTATGACCATAACGACCTGATAGAGGTCATTGAGGCCTGTGCAGCTAAACAACTCCAACAATTTTAGGGACAAGTCGGATACACGGTCATTTCTGCCAAGAGAAATGAGGATGGTTTTCCTATCCGGCAGACCAAAATGTTCGAATGTTTCACATCTTCCGCACAACTCTTCTTGTACCTTGTTGGTTATCTTACCGAGATAGGTGATCTTCTTTTCCAGGTCGGGGTCATTTCCAAGGAATTGTTTATTTATATCAATGACTTTTCTGTCCTCCAGCACGTACATGAAGTCGTAGAGGGCTCCGATATTTATGGATTCGGAACGGTGCCTGGGGTTTTGATAGGGAATACGCAGTAAAGGAACCCATTTCATGATCCCTCGACATATATGTACGAGTGTGAAATCCATTGGGCCGCCCTTGCGCATCCACTTTTTCATGAGCAAGGGAATCAGCTCACTCATCTGGCCGGTCATGTTGTGCTCTATAATGAGCGCATCCGGCTGGAAAAAATCGAAACTCGACATGATCATTGTCTGGCGAAAATCGAAAATCTCCTCGAGTTCAAATCCCAATAGGTATCGGGACTGCATGGGACTGTCTTTGCGGTCGATATCAAGCTTGATTGAGGGAAGTTTTATTACCTCTATTCCTTCTCGAAAGAAAATTTGCGGGATGGATGTCCCGGATATCACAAGAAAATCTATATCCGGCCTCCATTTTTTCATCCCGGTGATAACAGCCAAGGTCCGGAAGGCATGACCTAAACCTATCGAATTGTGGGTGTAGACCAGAATTCTCTTTATGTTGTGTTGAGTCATGTGCTCAGCTTCCTGATTTTGTGGCCGACATTATCACATTTTCGAGGGATCCGGTTTTGCAGTCCATTGGTTATTGCCTTTTCACAGCCACAAGCTTTGGCTGATTATAATGCACATCCGAGAGCATCGCAGCCCGTCAGAAGAAGAGAATCCGAAAAGTGGCACGCCACCAGATGACCCGAGTCCACCTCCATTAGAGGAGGTACTACATGGGAGCATACTTCTTGGGCATAGAGGCATCTCGGATGAAACGAACATCCCGATGGAGCATTCATTGGATCGGCTGGATCTCCCTTCAGGATGATCTTCCGGCCCACCATTTCGGGTCTGGTGCTTGGAACGTTGGACATCAGGGCCTCGGTATAAGGGTGTCTCGGCTGGTTGAACAAGTTCTGAGACGGAGCGTATTCAACCACTTTTCCCACGTACATTAATACTATTCTCTGGCTGAAGTGACGGATAAGGCCTAGGTCGTGCGAAATAAACAAATACGCGAGTCCGAGCCTTTCTTGAATTTCCAAAGCAAGATTTACGATCTGGGCTTGAACCGAAACATCCAGGGCAGACGTCGGTTCATCTGCGACGAGCAGCTTTGGGTAGAGCGCCAAAGCGCGTGCTATACTTATACGTTGGCGCTGACCACCGGAAAACGCATGGGGATAACGATTCAGATGGTACACCTGCAAACCCACAAGTTCAATGAGCTGCCGAATCCTGTCCTCCAATTCATGCCCCTTCGCCACCTTGTTGACCACAAGGGGTTCGGCAAGAATCTCCCTGATGGTCATTCTGGGGTTCAACGATGCAAAAGGATCCTGAAAGACCATCTGAATGTAGGGCCTCAACGGTTTCATTTCTGAGGGTTCAATGGCAGCCAAGTCCACCCTCGCAGATCCGTTGGGAGGCTTGAACCAAATGCTGCCTTGCGTTGGACGGTAAGCTCCCATAATCATTCGGCCTACGGTGGTCTTGCCGCAGCCGGATTCCCCTACTAGCCCGAGGGTCTCTCCCGCTCCAATACTGAAGCTGACCCCATCAACCGCTTTGATATACCCCACGACCTTCCGAAACAAGCCCTTTTGGACGGGAAAGTACTTTTTTAGATCAGTCACTTCAAGTAGGTTTTCCGAATCAGACAATCTTCTTACCCTCAAATGCGGATACACATCCTTGGACAGGCCACAAAGTGGCGGTCTCCAACCTCTGTAAGTTCGTACGGGTTGTCCCGGCAAATGGAATCGCCGCCGCATTCTGTGCATCGGCCAAAGAACGGGCACCCGGTTATACTTTCGAAAGCATCGGGCAGAGTGCCGTCAATGGTGGCCAAATGGCTTCTCACTGGGGTATCAATGCCCGGCACCGACATCAACAGCGCTCGAGTGTAAGGATGGAAACACTCCTCAAAGAGGGTGTCCACCGGAGCTTGTTCCATAACTCGTCCGAAATAAACCACCAGCACGTCATCGCTAATCTCAGCTATTACTCCCAAGTTGTGGGAAATGAAGAGAATGGCCATGCCAAATTCTTCTTGAAGATTCTTGAGAAGTTCGAGGATCTGCGCCTGTATAGTGACATCCAGTGCCGTTGTCGGCTCGTCTGCGATCAAGATTCTCGGGTTGCAAACGAGCGCCATGGAAATCATGGCCCTCTGTCGCATGCCGCCGGATAATTGATGTGGGTAGGCGTCAATACGGTTTTCCGGGTCAGGAATCCCGACCTTTCCAAGCATCTCTACGGCTCGATTACGGGCTTCCGCCTTAGAGACATCGGAATGAAGGCGAAGAGCCTCTATGATCTGGCTTCCAATCGTATGCACGGGGCTGAACGAATTCATCGGTTCCTGAAATATCATTGCCACGTCTCGGCCTCGAATACTCCTCATCCGACGGCTATATGGACCGACCGAGACCAGGTCGAGCACACTTGAAGAGACATTTCCGTCTTCCGGCCTCAACAGGATCTTTCCATCCACAATTCTGCCCGGCGATGGCACGATTCTTAGTATCGACTGCCCAATAACACTCTTTCCGCTTCCTGATTCACCTACTATTCCGAGTGTCTTTCCGGATTCGACTGAAAAGGTCACTCCGTCCACAGCCCTGACCACCCCTTCGTCGAGGAAAAAATGGACTCGTAAATCTTTAACTTCCAGAACCGGAGGCATTCATCTCACCTAGAATATGGATCAACAGCGTCTCTGAGGCCATCACCCACGAAATTGAAGGCAAGAACGGTGGCGATGACAAACAAAACCGGTATCAGAAGCCACGGATACAGGGCGATCGTTGTGACATTCTGCGCTTCTTTGAGCAGCACTCCCAGACTCGTGATAGGAGGTCGCAGACCGATACCCAAAAAGCTCAGAGCAGTCTCGGCAAGGACCATGCCTGGTATTGCCAAAGTGACGGTCACTATTATGTGGCTGGTAAAAGAAGGGAGTAAGTGTCTGAAAATTATCCTGAAATGACCTGCACCTGCAAATCTGGCTGCAAGAACAAACTCCTCCTCACGCAGGCTTATGAGCTTTCCTCTGACCATTCTGGCAAGATCCGTCCATCCAACGAGTGAGAGAATTATTGTGATCGTGAAGTAGACCTTCATCGCAGGCCAATGTGGCGGCATTGCCGCTGAAAGTCCCATCCATAGAGGTATGCTGGGAAAACAGCGAATAATTTCAATCACTCTTTGAATGACGCCATCAGGCCATCCGCCGTAGTAACCTGATATTCCTCCAAAAAGCAATCCTAGCCCCAAGCTCAAGAAAACTCCTAGCATCCCTATGGACAAAGAGATTCTGCTGCCATAAAGACAGCGCGAGAACATGTCCCTTCCCATTCTGTCGGTTCCGAACAGGAATATCCTGGCAGGAGCATCTACTCCAAACAGGTGCACATCCGTGCTCCATAGGCCCCAGAACAAGTATGGATCTCCCCTGACAAATAACCGGATCGGACAACTTTGACCGACGACTTCTTCGTAATGGATGCCGTGAGTTTCTATTTCTATAATCATCATGCTGCCCGCAACGAAAGGTCGCCGCAAATTGCCTTGGTCGTCAAAGATTCTCATTGTTGATGGGGGCGAGTATATTGATTCAAAATGGCGGGTGTCCTTGTCGTATGGTGCCAAGAATTCGCAGAAAATTGACGAAACGTACAGGCCCAAAATGGCCCACAGGCCGATCATGGCCAATGTATGTTTCTTGTAACCCCACCAGACCAATTGCCTGGTAGAGGCATTCAAATATTTCTCTCTTCTCGGATCCCCGCTCATACTCCCTCTCGCGCACCAAACCTAATTCGAGGATCTACCCAGGCGAGTAGTATGTCCGAGACAAGAGTTCCAACCACGGTCAGCGAACTGAGCAGCATGAGGAAACTGCCTGCGAGTTGCATGTCCTGACTCAACAGAGCGCTGAGCAGAAGAGGTCCGGATGTAGGAAGGTTCAGCACCACTGCCGTGATAGCAATCCCAGAGATAAGTTC
>CAINUH010000428.1 GCA_903853735.1 uncultured Desulfomonile sp.
GTACACCGGAATCAGCTGCTTGGATACGGCTTGTGTGGCGGGGTAGAGTCGAGTCCCGGATCCACCCGCGAGGATCAGTCCTTTGCGTTGTGATTTCATGCTTTAAGTCGCCCCGTCTGTTGTTGACTGCCTGCGCTGTCGGCCACGCGTCTTGCAGGAAAGATATATAGATTGTAGCGGCCAATGCCGCACACCTGCATCCGGCAAGTTTTTGGAAAGCCGCGAGTGGCCAACCGGTCGATGAATACGATGCACCTTTGGCATGTAATCAGCATCGGCTGAGTTCGGCATCTACCGGAGGTTGACGGCAACACACATCTGGCCAGGTTAGGCTAGTGGACCAGCAAGGGGGATGTTATTGACGACGACGGGGAAGTGACCAACGAAAGTAGATTAGCCTCATATAAATAAGTGCGTACACGATGGCGCAAAATAAAAACGAAATGATCAGATACTGAGTACTTCCGCGGAATATGACAGAAAGAGTGGCTGGAAGCAAGGAGTACACCAAGATGAAAGGCAAAACAACAGCGTTTTGTGAGATAGCTGATTTGTGCGCAAATTTTATCTTCATGACTCGAGACCATAGTAGACTATGCAAGTGCAGACGATCCGGATGGTCGAGTCTGCGTGTGCGTGCGCTACGCCTAGCCATTGAAAATAGAACCTCAAGTATGGGGTATCCGCACGCCAGTAAAGGCGCCCAAGGCGACACGCTTGGGTTGCGCACCGTGACCATTACTGCCAGCCAGCCTAGAAGAAAACCTAAAAGGTAGGCTCCGCCGTCACCAAGAAAAATCTTCCCCAGTGGATAGTTCACGAGCATGAATCCCGCTGTGGAACCTCCGAGAATAAAACACAGCTTAGCCATCTCTTGATCTCCTGATAAATAGGAGATCGCACCGAGAGCACTAAGGCAAAACAGTATGGTTCCGCTGGCAAGTCCGTTCAGACCATCAATAATATTGATGGCATTGGCGACGCCACCCACCGCGACTGCCGTAAAAATGACTGAGATAGGAGTGAACATCAACAGCGAGTCCACACCCCAAACATCAACGTGTCTCAGGCTGACTCCAGTAAGCAACCAAGCAATTGCGCCGCTTGCTATGGTTGCTAGAAGCCGTTCACTGACAACCCCTCGTTTCCCAATGTCTTCAACCAGCCCCGACACAAATGCGGGGATGGCCGCCACCAGGATTGGGCCAAGTAAGCTTCGCAAGTTTGTTGGCAACAATATCCATGACACGACGAGACCAAACGCGATCGCCAGCCCCCCAATACGTGGGGTTGGGGTGCCATGAATTTTCTGGATGCCCTCAGCGGAGTCCATGGTGTGTTTGCCGTGTATGTGCTGTGTTAGCACAATAAGTTGGCAAACCAGAAACGTAACAATGCCGCCAGCGATCAATGGAAAGTGGGGAATGGAGTGTGCTAGCGAATTCACAAATCGTCGTCTGTTGTGAGGAGGGATTGGATGCTAATATCTCCGGCGCGCAATGCACGCCAGATGGGCGATAGGCAGTATAAGACGGGCTTGCAAGCTCATTGAATCCATATTTCGATCAATAACTTTAAGGCGACTTGAGAAACCGGCTCGCCAGAGCGCTCAAATATTTCATAACGCACCAATAGCATTGCCACGTGCGCATTGTACGCTTAAGAGCATCCGGAGTCAGGGCAAATGAGGGATGCGCTTTTCATGGGCATGCTTGACTACTCCGGTGGGAATCCCTTTAAATATTTCAATCTAGGGACCCTCTGAACAAGTCCGAAATTTGAGTCGCTACATGATCTAACCAATTGATTTATTAGTGGTCTATTTTACGAGAATGGACTTGTTCAGAGGGTCCCTAGGTAGTGTAGTGACTGGATTATAAAAAAATGAGTTTATTGATCTAGGGATCGTCTGATCAAGTGGTTTGCATCAGAAAATAAATTGTCAAAAAACTTCTGTGATTCAAAATCGCGACTTCAATGCTCAATTTGACCGATAAATCGGGTCAACTGACCCGGCATCCACCCCTTTCGAGGTCATTTCGCCCATCAAGGGCGCGCCTCTCCTATCGAAGTCAGCAATTGTCGTCGCACCATCCACAAATTACTCAAGGCAAACAGCGTCACCAGTTGAGCGGTGTTAACCAGGCCGCGGTAACGCACTTTGGTATAACCGAACTGTTGCTTCACAACACGGAACTGGTGTTCAACGCGAGCACGAACGCTGGCTTTCAGTTTTTCAAGGCGTTCGATGGTGTTCTTCATTGGCCCCTTCGAGATCGCTTTGCGTTTGCCGCGCTTCATTGCCACGTGCCATGTCACATTATTGCTACCCTGGCTATCCTCTCGCTTGTCGGCACCGAGGTAAGCCGCGTCACCAAAGGCCGCA
>CAINUH010000429.1 GCA_903853735.1 uncultured Desulfomonile sp.
CTTCTTGATCCAATACGTGGATCAGGCTGTTCTCCGCAAGGTTCATATCCACATGGTAACCATGTGGTATTCATGTGGAAGACATTCGGGGCGGGGCAGGTTTGCCCCCCAACCCGCCCCGATAGAGGTCGGTGCCCATGTCAGGAACAGACCCCTCAATAGAAAAATGCAGTAATACGCAGATAGGCGTTACGACGCCTTCTATCGTGGCCCTATTCAGAGCTCTCGATCTGAGCGCTGTCGAACCTGTGCTCCGGGAAGCGTACTCCCAACGCAGGAGAAGACCTCCGTACCCTCCCGTTTCCATGTTGAGAGCTCTGATATTCCAGAAAATCAGACAGATTCCCTCATGGCGCAAACTCGCCAGCATACTCAAGCATGAGACAACATGGCTTCCCGTTCTGGGACTCCTAAGAGCCCCATGCCACGACAGCTTCTCCGAGTTCACGAGAAGAGTCGGGCCAGAACGCCTCCATAGAGTCTTCCGAATTCTCCAGTCACAGCTCGCCGCTAACTATCCAGATCTAGGGCGACGAATCGCAGTCGACTCAACCATAGTCAAAGCTTATTCAAATGGGCGAAAGAGACGGACCTCGGATCCTGACGCCAGAGTCGGAGTGCCTGGTCAGAAGCTCAACAAGCCGATACGCGTGTTCGGATACAAACTGCAAATCTCATGTGACGCCGACTTTGAACTTCCACTCGAATACCTAGTCGTTCCCGCAAACAGAAGCGATTCACTCCTATTTCCCCAGATCCTTCGCAGAACGAAAACCTCAGGGAACCCTACGGAAGTCGTGATAGCAGATGCTGGCTACGATTCCAAGAATAACATCATACAAGCGATCAAGCATCACGCAATTCCAATAATCAAACTGAACCCTCGAAGATCCAGGGACAGACGAAAGAGAAGAGCTGACTACATACTTCCAGTCAAGCGAAACTCGGCAGAATGGAACCGCTACTATAACATGCGGGTCTCGGTGGAGCGAGTTTTCTCAAGGCTGAAAGAGGAACTCGGGCTTAACCACCTGAAACTTCGCCGACTCGAAAGAGTCGAAGTGCATTTCGCGATTTGCCTCATCACCATGACTGCGATTGCATCAACCGCCTCGACCACAGGCTTCAGCCAACTCGCCCTCTGCATCGAACCTTGGAGGTACTACGGCTAGATTGAGACTCCAGAGATCCGTCACCCGCCGAGTTAACGGAAAGGAATACATCAAGCACCAACTCGTGATCCCGAACGACTTCACCTCACAACTTGGATGGAATGGGGGAGACTACATCCAAGGAGAAATCACCCGGAGAGGTTTCCTGCTGCGGAAGAGCGAGCCGAAGCAACAGACCAAGAAGCCCGGTTACTGTCAATTCAAGGATGCGGTAATCAGTGTTCTCATCAGACACCCAAGAGGAACTGTCTGGACGACGATTGGACTCGAAGGTGGTCTAGCTCAGAAGACTCCGAGCCCGATCTTTGTGAGAAGAATGGAGGACGAGGGAATCCTAGAACGCCACAGAGATGCGGCTACGTCCCAGGTTATCTGGAAACCATCCAAAGGGACCCTTGCATCCGCGTCTATCCTGAACGGCTGGACAGAGAGAAATCCGAAGAGTGACGGACATGAATGAGATCCCCGATGCCAAGATTATCCTTGAGGCCCAAATGCTTGATACCATAGCGAAGGTCAGGCAGACGATAGCCAACGATATGACTGTAAAGTTCGAAGAAACCCATGAACCTCCGACTGAGATCGGTGTCTCCTACCGGGGCGAGGCGCTCGTAGAGCTCATCGGTGCATACGCGAAAGCTTCGAAAATCACGCTGCTAGCATGGGTCAGGCACTGGGACTTCCCCGAACAGGCCCTAGAGGAGTTTTGGAACAGACTCACCGAGAGGCTCTATGAGGAATTGACCAAGCGAATCCCTGATTTGAAGTGGTCCAGCCTAGAAGTCCACTTCTTAGATTCCATAGAAGATCTTGAGAAGGCCGCGTTTACCAGCCAGAACTTCCCTTGATAGGACCAACATAGTTAGCATCTTTACTTTGGGGCGGGCCACTCGACGAGTGAGTGGCCAAGAAACCAAGCTATTAGAATTTCAAAGGCACTATAGCTGATTTCCTAGCCACGCAAATAAACGGGGCTAGCTGGGATGAGATCAGAGCCGAAACTGAGCATACTCAGCTAACGCCAAGGCCCACCTGGGTCAAGGGTTAGAGCAGGACAACATTCTGCAAAGACATAGAGATCCTCGTAATGAAACAGCTAAAATAAGGCATGACGAAACACTCCTGATGATATGTCTAGGCTCAAAACGGTAGCGACCCTCAGCGGTGAC
>CAINUH010000430.1 GCA_903853735.1 uncultured Desulfomonile sp.
ATGTCCACTACAACCAAGGCATAATTTCTCACTTAGGACTCCTCTTCTTTTTGGCCCATACCGCGTAAATGGGATCACTGGGAATGCCACCGGTTTTCCTGAGACTTAATCAGCACATTTTTCTGTTGCCCGATCACAGCATTTCAGGTCTTTTAACGCATCTGATGACCAGACAGCCAGAGGCCCGCAGACGCCGCGCGGATCCATCCGGCAGCGATAGCCTGTTTTTTCTACGCCCTGACTATCCAGAACATCCCAGCTTTTCCGATAGTAGGAGCAATCATCGTTAAAACACACGTAATGAATTTCCCCGCCCCAACTTGATAGTGCAGGGGTCTCAATCGGATCCATTGCACCCCCGCAGTGAGGGCATATTCTGACCTTTTCCATCTCTTGACCTCCTTGTAACCGGTCCACCATTTCTCACTGAAGTGCCGGTCGCCTGTTTAACTGTTCCAACTTAGTCAGGTCGCCGGCACCCAAGAAAGATATTTTTTTGTTTTGTAGCATGACATCATTTTCAGGTATCATCGAAATGAGCGACCTTCCTTTTTTATAGGTAATTATTTCTTTAACGATTCGCAAGGCAACAATCCTCCATTTTCCAGAGTCAGGATTCCCGGAATAGTTGTCGGCTAATCTTTAGTTGCCTGAAAAAAGACAAGCAATGAACATGGAAATGACCACCAAAGACCCTTTCTCATGGGATCAGGATCCAGTTGAGAAAATAATCCTCAGGAGCATGAACGAGGGTGTCATTACCCTGGAGTGCAATGGAAATATATTCACTACAAATCCGGCGGCCACTCGGATACTGGGGCTTGGCGAAGCCGACGTCAAGGGAAAGAACTTTCGGGAAATACTTACCAAGGACATAGATAACACGTCTTTCACGGCTTTTTTCGAAAAGGTAGTCAATGGCGGCAGCCATTCTCTGCATGAGGAATTGACTTTTCAACGATCCGACGGTCAAAAGGTTGACCTCTCAATTGCCGGATCATTCCTCGAGTTTGATCAATGTCAGCCCGGAATGCAAAGCGTGGTCGTTGTATTCAGAGATATTACGGCCTTCAAATCTCTTGAGCGCGCAAAAATGAGAGCCATGAATCATCTGTCTCATGAGATCAAAACACCATTAGCGATTATTCAAGCTTCCGTGGAATTGCTTATGCGCAGGGACCAATTCTCCGAATCGTCTCTGAAATCAATCGAACGTATTCGCCGCAATCTTACAAGATTGACGGATATTCAAAATATAGTCGAGGAGATACTCAATCCGGCTCCATTTAACCCACAGAGTTTTTCCCTGACGACCTTCGTTGAGCAAAGTCTTGATAAGCTCGGAAACCTGTCACTTTTTCGAGCGGTATCGCTGGTATCTCGAATCGATGAGGTCAATCAGGATTTTATGGATCCGCACATTTTGGACCTGATTCTCTGTACCCTTGTAAAAAATAGTATCGAAAACACCCCCGACCAGGGGGAAGTCATAATCTCCATTTCTTCGATTGCTTCCGGGTCTCTTCTGCAAGTGCAGGATTACGGTGTTGGAATACCACTATCCGACCAGGAATTCATTTTTGAGGCGTTCCACAATACACAGGCTACGGACTATTATTCCAGCAAAGAACCCTTTCAATTCAACGCGGGTGGAAAAGGCCTGGAATTGTTAAGACTGAAAATCCAGTGCGAGACCTGTTTCTTCGAGATATCGTTTGAGAGCAGGCGCTGCAAATATATTCCTACAAGCATTGACATGTGCCCTGGACTCATATCAGCATGTCCTCATATTCGAGAACTCGAAGATTGCCGAAAATCCGGTGGCTCGACTTTCACAGTGCTGTTCTTTGAACGCCAGTAGTTGTCCAACGGGTGTGTGCGAGCGTCCGACGATACTATAATCCTGTTGCCAGGTGGAAAATGATATGAATGAAGCTTTCAGAAACAGACTTAACAGAATGTTTTCCCCACGGTCTGTGGCCGTAATTGGAGCTGGAGCGTCGCCTGATAAAGTGGGTCACGCAATTGTGGACAGCATTGTTACCGGGCAATTCCCCGGCCCTGTTTATCCGATCCATCCGCGTCATGATGAGATTCTTGGGCTGCGGGTCTATAGGAGCCTTGATGAGTTGCCGGAGATTCCTGATTTGGCCGTAGTGGCTCTCAACCAGCATTCCACAGTTAAGACCACCGCAAGGCTACGAGAAATGGGCGTTGCAGGAGCAAGTGTTATTGCCGGCGGGTACGCTGAAATAGGATATGATGGCGTCAGACTTCAGCAGGAACTGAAGGAAGCCGCAGGTGACATGCCCGTGGTAGGTCCCAACACCCTGGGATTCCTCAATGCAAGAGCAAAGCTTAACGTGACTTTTTATCCAAGAATTATGCATCCCGGCCATGTATCTTTCCTGAGCCAGAGCGGCGGGATAGGGCTCGGATTGAAGGGCCGAGCGGACGATGAAGGCCTGGGCATAGCCAAGTGGGTGGGAGTAGGGAACAGAGTCAATCTCGAATTTCATACTCTACTGGACTATTTGAAGGATGATTCGGATACTCGCGTCATCGGAATATTTATTGAGGGCTGCTCAGACGCCAGGGCGCTCGTCGAGCAGTTGGCCGACACTACACCTCGTAAACCGGTTGTGGTGTACAAAGGAGGACTTGGCGCAGATGCGAACAAAGTCACCGTCACTCATACGGGAGCTGTGGCCGGGTCGGATCTCATTTGGGAGGGTGCGTTGAAACAATCCGGTGCTGAAACAGTGTCCTCTATTTCTGAAATGATCTCCACCTGCAAAGCCCTTTCAGTGGGCAGGGTTCCATCCGGCAAGAAGCTCGGCATTTTCACCCATACCGCAGGGCCAAGCATTGTAGCGTGGGATGTGTTACAAAAAGAGCCGGGTTGCACATTGGCCGATCTTCAGGACCAAACCATAGACAGAATTGCTAAAATTTTAGGCCCTTCTGTTCCTGTGGTTTACAAGAATCCTGTAGACGGTGCCGCTGGTGCATTTCTTACTGAACCGTTTCATGATATTGCAGAGGCCATGCTTGAAGATGAGTCGGTGGATGCGCTTCTGGCCATTTTCTGCGAACACAAGAATTGGCCTTACCCATCCGACGCGCTTATCCAATTGGCCAGGAGATTTCCTAAGACCATAGTCGCTTGTTTCATCGGCTCTCTTGGAAAAATCGAATCCGATAGAACTCGGCTACATGAAGCCGGTGTTCCAACCTATGTCCTTCCTGAAGAGGCGGCCATTGGCCTTCGAGCGCTCTTACGAAGATAATGACCTTATTCCTTGAAGCCTGTGACTGCTATGTGACGCCCTGACGGCACTCCATCTCTTCTGTGAGAGAAGAACAGGTCAGGGCGGCATGATGTACAGAGGTCGGTTGAGTATATATTCGCCTCTTGTACGCCCATTGAAGTGAGTTCGAAACGATTGACGCCTACGAGGTCCAATCGGTACGATTTCCCTCGTGCGGGATTTCCGGATTCGTGATTCATTTCAAGCGTGACAAAACGATCAGCCCATGGAACGTTTCGGCTGACCGGGATGAGGACATTGTCGTCCACCTCGTAACAACAAGGACCTATGGCAGGGCCGATTGCCGCAACGAGGTCAGAAACATCCGTCCCGAAATCTTCTTGCATCAACCGAACTACCTTGCGCGTCACCCTCAAAGCTGTCCCGCACCATCCTGCGTGAACTGCAGCACAGACTTTGTGAACAGGATCCATCAAGAGGATCGGCACACAGTCCGCTGTCTTAACCGCAGGAAAGATTCCCGGCTGAGCAGCCACGATTGCGTCGGCTTTCGGGGGAGAAGACGAAACCGAATTGATCACCGCTACGGTGTCTCCATGTACCTGATTGCACGTTGCGATGTTGCCGGCATCAATATTGAGAAATTCTGCAAGGACTCCGAGGTTGGTTCGAACATTATCGAGACTGTCGCCTTGTTTTGTCGAGAAGTTGAGGGAATCAAGAGGCGGCGGAGACTGGCCCCCTTTCCTTATGGAAAATGCCGCGACGGCAGAAAATTTCGCAACTTTCGTAAGGACCAACGCCAGAGAGTTCAAGATTTTGAAGGGGTTGTCATCCATGCGGTTTCTTTGTTTTGCCAAAGAAATCAAGCCACTCGGAAACGTCTACCGACTCCCGGCAACCGGATTTGCTGTCAGGATTTTTCATGTCAATTGACTCGTTGAGCATTCTATTGAACTGATGCGATGGCATGACCCCTGCACCTAGTCCGGAAACTGTTGCGGCCAGACTACGATCCGATGAGACCACTACGATGTCCCGTCTGTACGATGATCTGCGGACCTTTTCCTTTATTCTCGAGTCTGCATCGGAACCACGTTTGGAATAATAAATTTGTACACCCCTATACTTACATCCATCAGGAAACATCGGGTCAGGTTCCCCGTCGAAAAAAACCACCACTTTGGCTGGCTGAATCGATATAAACCCGACCAATTTGTCGATCAACTGTCTGCGCGGCGAGGCCCCGCTCTGAGAATAGTCTCCACGAGCTGCTGTAACATTGTTTCCGTCTACGAAGTAGTGCATGTTTTTGCGAGTTCCGACAATCGTTGCCAATCCATCCAGGTGGTAAATTGTACATAATATCATATTCATTTAGAATCAAGGGACGGCACATTCACACACAGCGTGCTTGACACAGCACCTATAAGATGGAAAAAGATATTTATTTTGCTATAAATATCCTGTTAGCCCTCGGGAAGGGCTCTTGGAGAAGTTGTGGCGCAAAACCTTTCAAGGATAAGAAATATAGGGATTACGGCTCATATTGACGCGGGAAAAACCACCCTGACCGAGAGAATCCTCTTCTACACTAAAAAGATTCACAAAATAGGGGAAGTCGATGATGGTTCGGCCACAATGGACTATATGCCGCAGGAACAAGAACGCGGTATCACCATTACCTCAGCCGCTACCACCTTCAATTGGAAGGGGCATGACATTCATTTGATCGACACCCCGGGCCATGTGGATTTTACCATTGAGGTGGAGCGTTGCCTCAGAGTACTCGATGGAGTGGTCGCGGTTCTCTGTGCAGTAGGCGGAGTTGAACCTCAAACAGAAACGGTTTGGCACCAGGCAGACCGATACAACGTACCGAGAATAGTATTCGTCAACAAACTCGATAGGGTTGGAGCCAATTTTGAACGTGCTCTATCCATGTTGCGCCAAAGGTTGGGAGCCCATCCGGTTCCGGTGCAGATTCCTATGATGGCGGGAGATGAATGTCTGGGAGTGGTGGACCTGATTCGTATGAAGGGAATCATCTGGGATCAGTCATCTCAAGGTTCGGAACTGGACTACATTGACATACCTTCTCAGTATCTCGATGAATCCGTTGCAGCACGGCAATTCATGCTGGAGTCCGCAGCAGAAATGGATGAAGACCTTCTCGAATACTATCTGGAACACGACGATCTTGACGAGAAGCAAATCATAATGGGACTCCGTATCGGCACCTTATCCAATCGGCTGGTACCAACATTATGCGGTTCCGCTCTGAAAAATGTCGGCGTTCAGCCCGTTATTGATGCTGTAATAGACTTTCTTCCCTCGCCTTTAGACGTTCCCCCCGTGGCTGGAATAAATCCGCTGACAGGGGCTCAGGAACAGCGGTTTCCCAAGTCCAGGGAACCCCTTTGCGCATTCGCTTTTAAGGTTGTGATGGATCAAGGAAGAAAAGCCACCTATCTGAGAATTTATTCAGGAGACTTACTGGCTGAAAAGGAAGTTTATAATGCAACGAGAGGGGTCCGGGAGCGAGTGGCTCGCCTGTTCTTAATGCACGCCAACAAGAGAGAAAAGATAAGTTCGGCTCCCCCCGGCACCATAGCCCTCGCAGTGGGCCTCAAGGACACCAAAACGGGAGATACTCTGACTGATCAGTCTGCCCCGCTTATCCTTGAATCTCTCGACATGTATAAGCCCGTTATCTCAATAGCCATCGAACCCAAAACCCGCTCGGATCAGGAAAAACTCCAGGCAAGTCTCGAAAAAATTGCGGTTGAAGACCCGACTTTCGCGTTCAACGAGAATGCAGATACTGCACAACTCCTCATATCAGGAATGGGCGAACTGCACTTGGAGATAATTGTCGATAGGCTAAAAAGAGAATATGGAGTTGAAGTCAGGACCGGTAAACCCCAGGTTCTGTACAAGGAA
The DNA here is from genome assembly GCA_903853735.1 of uncultured Desulfomonile sp. Next base: position 6,216 of record CAINUH010000430.1, read on the forward strand.
ACTGTGCAGGCTCAAGCAAGGGCTCACGTCATATTCGATCGCGAGATCCATGATGTGCGTCATTTCGGGGAAATTACGCTTACCGTGTCCCCAACGTCCAGAGGTGAAGGTTTTCTGTTCCAAGCCGCCTTAGGGCCTGAATTTACCGGTTCGGAAACGATAAAACACGTTGAACAAGGTGCTAGGGAAGCAACTTTGGCAGGTGTTTTGGCCGGCAATGAGGTTGTCGATGTACGGGTAGTCCTCGAAGCGCTCGGGAATGATGTTTCTTCAATGAGTGGCCTGGGGTTGAAAGTAGCCGCGTCTCAGGCTTGCAAGGAAGCTTGCGAAAAGGCATCGCCTGTGCTTCTCGAACCTTACATGAGCGTGGAGGTAGTAGTTCCTGAAGAATTTGTAGGAGAAGTCATTGCTGATCTTAATAGCCGAAAGGGCAGGCTTGAGGAAGTCGTCCCCCGCGCAGGAACGTCCCTTGTCAGAGCAGGAGTTCCTCTGGCAACAATGTTCGGCTATTCCACGTCATTGAGATCAATTAGTCAAGGACGAGGAATATTTACCATGCAGTACTCGCATTACGACGTGAAACTCTGATTCACCCGTATTTATTATGGCATTGGCGTGAGGACGAGTGATAGCATGAGGTTGTTACGGCAATTGGAAGGGAGGCTTTTCCCCTATATTATTTGACTTGGGTTAATGAGATGATCCGAACGATCATGGTGATTTGGGTTTTATCATGGAAAGCGACTAAATGCAACCAGAAACCCGTTTAGTCGCGCTACGTGCTCTGTCTAGATATTTTATAATTTGGCGAGTTTCTTCCAAGCCGAGCTATATTGTCTGAGGATTCTTTCAAGGACTTCCTTATCAGGCATATTACTATTCTCTATGCATGGCAAACTTCTAGTGACCTTAGCAAGCTTCAC